>NZNM01000082.1 GCA_002694885.1 Opitutaceae bacterium
ATCGGTTTCCGGAACGGTTTAGCGCATTAAAAAAGCGATTCCGGAATATGCGTTTTAAAGATGGTCCCTCAGAGGTCGTTTACGATCTTGTCGATTTGGCCCATGGCGCTCTGCCCGAACGAGAACGCCCAATGCTGAAAGTTGTTGGCGAGTAATTCGGTTCGCGCAAAGCGAATGCGTATTCTCTATGTGGCGACAACGTTTCCGGTATATTCGGAGACCTTTTTGCGGCGAGAAGTTCGAGCCCTTAGAGCTCTGGGCGCAAATTTGAGAATCGTTTCGCTGCACAAGGGTGATTTGAAATTCGAAGGCCTGGAAATCGATCGATTCCATAAGCTTGAATTGCTCAAGCTGTTTTACCTTCTCCCGTTGTTGATTCTATTTCGACCAGTCTTCTTCTGGGACCATTGGAAGCAGCTTTTTCGGAGGCGTCCAAGAAGCTGGATAAATTTTTGGGAGAATCTATTGGGATTGGGTGCTGCTATTGTTAGGGAGCGTGATCTCAAGTTGGACAGGCCGGACGTAATCCACTGCGTGTGGTCAAGCGCGCCTGCGGCATTTGGTTGGCTGAGCTCCAGTTTTTTAGGTCGGCCCTATTCGATCGGCGCTCATGCGTACGACGTTTTCGAGAAAGGCGGTGATTGGCTGCTACCTCTTAAAGCTGAAAGCGCTGCGTTCATCCATACATCGACGGAATCTGCTCGATCCGCTCTTTCCAAAATTGTAGATAAAAATAAGATACAGCTGATTCGAAGAGGTCTGAACAGGTTTCCGGAATTCAAGCGACTTAGAGAGTGTAGATCACGATTGAGAATCGTCTGTGTTGCCCGTCTCGTTGAGAAAAAGGGATTTCCCTATCAGCTAGATATCTATGAAGCTCTCCGCGATTCAGGGATCGATTTTGAAGTTGGGATTGTTGGCGAAGGTCCATTGAGAAAGAATTTGTCTGTGGAAATCAGAAACCGGGGATTTTCCGATAGGATACTATTGAAAGGAAGGCTTTCTGCGGAGGAGACTTTAAGCCAGATCGCGTGGGCTGACGCTTTAATTCATACCGGGATCATCGCTCGTAGCGGGGACAGGGATGGTCTGCCAAATGTTATTCCTGAAGCCATGGCTTCAGGGACTATAATCGTAGCGTCCCCGGTATCAGGTGTCATTGAGGCGATCGAGGACGAACAAAATGGTTTTCTGGCAGAAGTGGAAAACCGATCGAGATGGGTTGAATGCTTCAAACATATTCAGCAGGATGATGCGATGTGCCAGAGACTTCGAGGGGAAGGCCGAGAATGGGTCGAGCGCGAGTTTTCGGCCCGAAAGAATACAGGTAGGCTTTTGGAGTTACTATCGGAAATTTCGAAAAGCTAGAATAGTTGAGAGCGCTAGCAGGCAATTGAATCACGGACAGTGACGTGTCTGTTCATAACTATATTCTTGAAGCCTCTCGTGTTGAGCTTAAGCTAGAGAACGTAGAAAAACGATGATCAAAGGCAGGGTATTATACGATGTCACAAAGGCTTGCAAACAACGGCAGAAGTCAGGCATCGCTAGGGTTTCCAATTGCTTGAAACGGGAATTGAAACGCGCTTTGACCGACCATTTTGTTGAAGTCGTTTGGGATGATCGTTCCGAGACAATCAAGCCTCGCGAGAAAAAAGCGGAATGGAGTATTGAGCCAGGGGATGTCTTTGTTACTTGCGAGCTATTTTGCGAGTTCGAGCGAGTGGGGATAGAAGGCTTTTTGAGAGAGTTTCCAGGACGAACGTATGGAATATTTCATGACGCTATACCATTGCAATTTCCAGAGTTCACTTGGCCCCATAGTGTTCAGAGGCATCCGAGTTACATGAAGATGCTTTCGATGTTTAGTGGCGTGTTCGCCGTATCGAACCACAGCGCCATTCAACTTGAGGAGTATTGGGAGTGGCTTGAGCTAGAGAAAGCTCCCTCGGTGAGGTCTATACAACTGGGATGCGATGGCGTGTTCGATGAATGGTCTCCACCCAAAAGGGAGATTGGAGATCCGCTTCGAATACTTACGCTCGCCATTATTGAAACGAGAAAAGGGCAGGACATTGCGATTGAGGCCGCCAAAAAGCTTTGGGACGAGGGTAGCGATTTTCGTTACGACTTCGTTGGGAGGACAAATCCTTATTTTGGAAAGGATATTGAACGATCGTTGAAGCGATATGCAAAGAAAGGCTATCCAGTTGCAGTTCATGGACAGCTTGGAGATGCGGATTTGCAGCGAGTATTCGGCGAGGTGGATTTGGTCATACTTCCCTCCTTGGCTGAGGGATGCGGTTTGCCACTATTGGAGTCATTGTGGAAAGGCGTTCCTACGCTAAGTAGTTCTCTGCACTCGATTAGAGAAAACGCGCGCTTTGGTGGATGCCTGCTTTTCAATCGAGGCGATGGAAGGGACCTCGTCAATAAGCTCAGAAGCTTGATCGAGAATCCATCTGAACTAGAAGCTTTGAAAGCAAGCATTCGCTCTGAAGCGCTTCCAAGGTGGAGTTCAACAGCTACGGATATCGTCGATTATTTGGAGACAGATGGAGCTTGAATCGGTAGAAGGGCTTGTTTCCGCCTATAGCTTTTCTGCCGCATATCGAATCGCGTCCTCGATGATGTCAAAATCCGCATCATCATGCCTGGCTGAGATGGCTGTTCGCACGAGATCCTTGCCGGGAGGAACTCCAGGAGCGGTTGCAAAAATGGCGAACACGCCTTTTTCTTTGAGGCGTTTCCAGAAGTAGTAGGCCTTTTCACGGTCACCGATTATGATGGGGATGGCGGGAGTTTCGCTTTCCCATGTATCCAAACCAAGATCTTTAAGGAAGGCTTTGTAGCGGTGGGTATTGCTCCAAAGTCTTTCGAGCCATTCGGGTTCCTCTTGCATTACTTGAAGCGCTGCTTGGGCGGCGGCCGCTTGGCAAGGCGATAGGGCTGCGCTGAATATGACTTGTTTCGAATGCGTTCGCAAATAATCGATAGCAGCTCGGTCTCCAGCTACGAATCCGCCCGTGCTGCCGAGTGATTTGGAAAGGCTTCCAGTGATGATATCTACCCGATCAACCAAATCAAAATGATCAGCTGTTCCGCGTCCTTGATTACCTAATACACCTAGCCCGTGAGCGTCGTCCATGATAAGAAAGCCGTCGTTTTCCTCGGCAATCTCGACGAATTTCGGCAGGTCGCATATATGGCCTTCCATGGAATAGATGCCTTCGATAGCGATAATCTTCGCGGCTTTGGGGTCGAGCTCATGAATGAGGGTCTTAAGATGTTCTGGTCTGTTGTGACTAAATCGCTCCACTTCTGCCATGGAAAGTCGAATTCCATCCCAGACACTAGAATGCATATTCTTATCAACTAGGACGACATCTCCTCGCTGAGCGAATCCAGTTATTGAAGACATGCAAGACAGGTAGCCTGCTGAGGAGACGTGACAGGCTTCTTTTCCAAGAAAGTCTGCGAGTTTTTCCTCGAGCTCTATATGAAAGCGCCTACCTCCATTTGCCGATCGGGCTCCCATCGTTCCGGTGCCCCATTCTTTGAGGGCCTTGTTTCCCGCTTCAACAACTTTAGGATGGTCGTATAGTCCCAGGTATTCATTGCTAGCGAGCATGACCAATTCTTTGCCTTCGACGGTCACGCGAGTTCCGCGCTGTTTTTCAGCGACATTGTACCAGATTTCGTAGCGGTTCCTCAGTCGAGTGAAGTCATCGGTGAGGCATCGCTGCTGAATAGGACTCTTTTTGCGGTTGAGAAAGGATTGGATCATCTAAGATTAGCAGTCTTTAGCAGAACTTTCAGGAATAGAAGGAAATTCGGATTCGGCAAATTTCCTCCGATTGAAGATGAGCCTGCTGAAAGCCTTCAAGGCGAGGCTTGGGTTCATTCGCCACCAGTATCTAGCGTAGCGATGGATATATTCTGCCGGCCATTCCTGGGCTCCGAATTGAGCCGTGTATTTCGACCAGCGTTTTCGAAAAATCTCCGAGTTTTCGTCGTTGAACCGATGCCGCCCGGGCGATCGGCTTACGTGGTGACGAATGATGCTTTGGTGAGATACGAGTAGTCGATATCCTTCAGACTTCATTTTGACGCAAAGGTCGACGTCCTCCATTCCATTGAGGTAGGCTTCATTGAAGCCGCCTAGTTTCAAAAAAAGGGAACGCTGAACCAAAATGCAGGCCGCAGTGATTGCGTTTCTTTCACTGGAGGTCTTGGGGGGCAGGCGCTTTCGATTCTTCCAGGCGTGCGTTGGCATCCCTTCCAGGTCGAAGAAAATGCCTGCATGATCGACCAAGCCCGTTTCGAAATTGCGTTGAATATTACCCACGGCTCCCACGTTTTCTTCGGAATTATGGAGCTTAATCATAGGATCTAACCAATTTGGAGTTAGCTCCAGGTCGTTGTTTAGAAAAACAATGTAGTCTCCGGAAGCTTGGCGAGCGGCTCGATTATTTGACTTGGCGAAACCTGAATTCGCTTCGTTCGTCAGTATAATCGGTTTTCCTCGGATCGACCGCAGATAGTTTGCGGTGCCATCGGTTGATGCATCGTCGACAATGATCAACTCCTGGTTTTCGAGATCGGTATATGCAAAAAGCGAATCGATCATCGCTCTTGTAAGCTCTACGCAATTGTGAGCGGAGATGATGAACGAAACCTCTGGCATGCTGTTGGCGATAGGCTAGTGAGTGCGGTCGTTCAAGTAACCCGCTAGCTGCTTCAGGAAAGAGGCGGCGAGCGAATCGCAGATTTCGCAAGCCCGTTCCGTCAATGCGGCGAGCCGGTTTCGGGATTCTTGTAGGCCATGAACGGAAACGTAAGTCGTTTTGTTGGCTGCTGTGTCTGCTCCTACTGTTTTGCCCATGGTTTGAGAATCGCTGGTGGCATCTAAGATATCGTCCATGATCTGAAATCCGAGTCCGATGCATCGTCCGTATTCGGAAATCAATTGCCGCTGATTTCCATTGGCTCCACCGATTGCAGCCCCCATTCTGAGGCTGGCTTCTATCAAAGCAGACGTTTTGTTGAGATGAATAAACTCTAACTCTGATTCGCTCAGCGATCGACTCTCTCCTAGTATATCTTCCATTTGGCCGCCAATCAGCTTTTGACTGCCTGCGGTGTTTGATAAGGTGGAGATCAGTTCTACCGCCAACTTAGGATCGCGTGCGTAGCGCGTGGCCAGGAGCTCGAATGCCAGGGTTTGCAGAGCGTCTCCCGCGAGGATTGCGGTAGCTTCGTCAAATCGGATGTGACAGGTGTCAACCCCTCGTCGCAGTTTGGAATCGTCCATTGCTGGCAGATCGTCATGAATCAGCGTATACGTGTGTAGGCATTCGACAGCTACGGCTGCGGGAAGGGCATCGACTCCAGATTCGAAGAGTTCGCTAGATGCCAACACAAGAGCGGGGCGTATCCGTTTGCCGCCAGCTGAAAGGCTGTAGCGCATAGCTTCGTGAATTCGCGCGGGTCGAGCGTTTTTCGCTGGTGTGATTTTGTCGATCGCGGAATCGATCCGAGCGACGAAAGCGGCTAATTTCTCTTTGAACTCCATGCGAAATGCGCGATTGTGTTACTGAATTCCACACAGCTTTCCTAAATGCATTCTATTGAGCAAGTCACTAAACGCCTTTCAGCCGACCGAAACTGGTTCAATAAGTGCATGTTGGGAGTCCTGTTTTCCATAATCCCATTGGTCCATTTCGTGGCGTTTGGCTATCTTTACCGCCTTTTTTTGCAGGGAAAGCGGCAAGAAGAAATTTCGCTTCCGGAGTGGAGTGATTGGAAAGAGCTGTTCGTGGATGGCTTGAAGTGCTTTTTAGTCGTTTTTCTGTTCGCTTTTGTCCCAATAGCTCTGGTCACCGCCATGGTTTCCGTATTCCCGTGGGATTCGTTTCTGTCGCGCGTGCCGCTAGCCCCGGCGTATTTTTTCGCGGGGCCTTTAAGCTGTTCTGCTTTATATCTTTACACGCTTACGGGCGATTTTAAGAGCTGTTTCAACTTTCAAGCGATTGGAGGATTACTGAGAAAAGGCACTCAAAGGTACTGGGTACCAACCATGGCATTCCTGGGACTAACGCTGATGATACCGTTCGCCTATTTCGTCGGAGGGGTGATTTATTTCTATTTAATGGGAGATAATTTCAAGAATCTAGAACGGAAGGCCGATGGGAACTAGCGCGTTATGAAGCGAAAACTGCCAAAAGAGCCTTCTGCGATCGGAATGATTTTCACGGCGATTTCAGGTATCAGCCTGGGAATTTTGCTGGGAGGATTCATTCTTATTAAGGAACCGCCTCGCAAAGTGAGGAGCCAGCCGGCTGAAAATGGAGATAGCCAGCTTGGTAAGTACGCGACTTATTTTATTCCGGGAGCCGTCGCTTCAAGCGAGTCGGCGACGGTTCGTTCGAGAATCAGTCGATTGGCTCGCCAAGTGCCTGGGTCCATTCCCTTTACGGAAATGGAGATCAATCATTACTTCAGCCAATACAAGAGTTCCGAAACCGATGAAGAGGGGAGTCCGGTGGATGTATCGCTGGCTTCGCCAAACGTCAGAATCGAAAACGATCAATTCATTCTGAGCTCGAAGATCATTCTTAATCCGAGTAAAAACAGGTTTGAAATAGTTGCCCAGGCGATTGGCCATTTCGAAAACGGTTCTAACGGAGTGGATCTAAAAGTTGATAAGCTCTATTTGAATTCCCTAGCGCTGCCGAAATTTGGCGGTTTTGTCGAAAAACTCTTTCAAGACAGTATCTCTGCGATCCCGCTGCCTACGGAAGTTGGCGATTCGCTAGGGGCGATCAAAGAGGTTGAGCTTCTGGATGATCAAATAGTTCTGGCACTCTAGGCATAGAATCCGATTTGACGGCTTAGAGTGATCTTAACTGCTGTACCCATAGAGTTTCGACGTTCAAAAGGAACCGACGATCTGGTTGAGATCGATATTTTCTTGTATCAGTTTTTTGATTAGCGGGATCTTGTCGTCGTCTTCGGGTTGAGTCTTTACCGTCATGCTGTGTATCCGATAAGCAACCGTATAGCTATCGAATTCAGCTATTACCACGGGCACTCGACTGTTGTAGATTCGCTTCGCCAACTCCGCGGAAGGTTCAATGCCGCGCGTCAGTATGATCCCTGAAACAGATCCGCTACGGTCGTTGTCTTGATGCGATAAGGCGGCAATAATGATGTCTTCTCGATCACCGGGGGTAATGAGAAGAGTGTTCGGCAAAATCGCTTCCAAGAAACGCGTTGCGGTCATCGCTCCGATAATTATGTTGTCGAAACGAGTGGTTTGAAACCTATAGTCTCGATTGAGCAGTCGGCCAGAAACACGTTTTTGAATCTGCTTTAAATTGGGGGATGCTAAGGTTTTTTCTTGCGGTAGCAATCCTAGCAGGGGAACGCCGATCCGCTTGAGAGCCCGACCGGTATAGGTACGGATATGCTCCATTTTGTCCGATTGAACTTTATTGACAATGGCTCCGACCACTTCCACGCCCTCGCTATCGAAGAGAGCTTTGTTTAAGGCGATTTCGTCGATAGGCTGACCGATTCCGCCCCGGCTTACGATTATCGCTTTGGCGCCGAGAAGCCTAGCGACCCGTGCATTTGAAAGGCCGAATACCGATCCGACTCCAGCGTGTCCGCTACCTTCGATTAATGTGAAATTCTTCTCCCAGGAAGTTCTGTCAAAAGCGTCGCAAACTTTGTGAACAAGCTCAGCTCCAATTTCCCCGGGCTTGTCTAGGTAGCGTTTTGTAAAGCTAGAGTCGATAGCGATCGGACTCATGCTGGTGATCGGGACTTCGACTCGGTAGATTTTTTCCAAGAGTACGGAGTCTTCGTCGATCAATTGCCCATCGATTTTTACGAAGCGCTGTCCAACAGGTTTAATGAAACCTACCTTGCCAAATCGTTGCTGAAGAGCCGCGAACAAACCTAGGCATGTCGTCGTTTTACCATCGTTCATCCTCGTACCTGCGACGAAAATACGACGAGTGGACTCATTGTTGGGACGTGTCTTTAGTGAAACTGAGCTCATCTAATTGGATCGTCGAATACTGGGGAACGGAGGAAGCTTGCTCATTCGCTGGGCGTGGTGGCTCATAGCATGAGTCGATGATCGATCGCTTGACAGCCAACGATTGCTGCAGCGCCGAGGATATCGTGAGCCGTAGCCCCTCTACTGATCTCCGCTGCTGGACTGTTCAATCCCATGATTATTTGCCCATACTTGTTAGCTCCGGATAGGAGATGTATCAGTTTGGAGGCGATATTGCCGCTATTCAGATCGGGAAATATGAGGATATTCGCCTGTCCAGCCACGGGACTCTCTTCGGTATCTTTGATCAATGCGGTTGCTCGATCCAGAGCCGCATCCACCTGCAAATCCCCATCAATATCGACATCAAACCCAACGTGTCGGGCCTTCTCCTTGGCGATAGCTGTCGCTTCCTGGACTTTGGCGATCTCTGGACGACGTGGATTGCCGTGGGTAGTGTAGCTTAGCATGGCAACCTTGGGCCGAGCATCCGTCAAGTGATGGGCGAGCGAAGCCGTTGTAATTGCTATATCAGCTAGTTGTTCGGGGGTGGGGTCTGGTATGACTCCGCAGTCGCCCAAAAATAGGGCCCCATGGATACCGACTTCTTTGGCTTCCATGTCGATCAGGAGAAGGGAAGACGCGGTTTTGACTCCTGGCTGCGTACCGACGATTTGAAAAAGGGCGCGCAACGCGCTGGAGGCCCGAGTCGTTGCTCCGGATATCAACGCCTCCGCTTGGTTGCGACGAAGCATGAGCGTAGCGAAAATGGGCGATTCGGCTGCTCTGGATCGGAGTTCATCTTCCGTAAGGGATTGAAATTTTGGAAGCGACTTTAGGTCCTCGCAAAAAAGATCTATGTCGCTACTTCGGGCGGGTTCAATAATCCGTATTCCCTTGGTTGCTATCCCCAGTTTCTCGGCGGTTTCTTTGACAAGGCTGCGATCGCCCAGGAGAAACGGGACCCCCATTTTTCGCGTCACTATTTGTCGAGCCGCTTGCAATACACGGGGATCGGTGCCATCGGTGAATACGAATCGCTTAGGATGGGTCTGCAGTTTGCCGATCAAAGTTTCTATTAAATTCATTGGAAAGAGTTATATCGCTAATGAGTCAGCGGGTCGGCCGGAAGGTTCGTACATTGGCAGCGTTGATCATAAGGGCAGAGTTGTGATGCTTGGGACTGGAAAGCTAGAATCGTGCCGAAGCCTGTCAATGTTGGGAATGCGATTGGGTGCCAAATGTCTTGCTCGCAGGGCCTCTTTGCCTGTCAACTAAGGCATGTCTAAAATGCTGGGGCAGATGGGCGTGGTATCCGCTATGACCTTGTTATCGCGCGTATTTGGCCTGTTCCGTGATATGTTGATTACGGCAGTTTTCGGGACGAGTTTGCTGAATTCGGCATTCACCGCGGCATTTGCGCTTCCCAGTTTGTTTAGGCGTTTGCTCGGGGAAGGGGCGCTGGCGGCGGCTTTGATGCCGAATCTTTCGGAAGAGATGGAATCCAAAGGGAAAGAAGCGGTATTTCAGTTGGTGAATAAAACGCTTTCCTGGCTATTGCTTGTATGCGTGTCTCTGGCTTTTATCGCTTATGGAATTCTTGATTGGCTCGAATCCAATTCAACGGAGGAAAATCGAGTGGTTGGCGCTCGACTTGCGAAGCTTGTATTCCCGTACATAATACCAGTTTGCTTGGCAGCGATGCTTTCAGCCGTATTGAATATGCTGGGACGATTTGGCATTCCGGCGATGACTGCGGTTTGGCTTAATTGCAGCATGATGTTGTTTTTAGGAATTGGTGGTTGGTGGCTGGCGGAAAGCCAAGAGCAAAAAATGCTATTCCTATGTTTGGGCGTTTTGGTGGGCGGAGTGTTGCAATTCGTCGTTCCTGGCGTTGCCCTCGCTAGAGAGGGATGGAAACCGAAGTTCGATTTCTCAGTATCCGGTAGATTAAGGTCGGTATTGTTTCTGACGCTTCCGGGGATTTTCGGAGCAGCATCTTACCAGCTGAATGTCATTGTCTCTCGTTTGCTGGCATTAGAGTTTAATGATTCTGGAGCAACTCTTATCTATTTGGCCAACAGGCTCGTTGAGTTGCCGTTGGGCATTTTCACCATCGCCATTGCCACGGTGGTGTTTCCAGCGATGTCGCGCTCGATTGCTCGTGGGAACAACGAAGACTATGGGAGAACGTGTCTCGAAGGAATATCCTTATCTATGATGCTGACGATACCAGCAGCGATAGGGCTCATGGTTTTGGCCCCGGAGATCATTGCTACTTTATTCGAACGAGGAGCGTTTGGAGCATCCGATACGCGTGCGCTCGTTCCTATTTTGATGATTTGCGCTGCAGGAATGCCGTTTTACGGATTTGTCTCCATCGAAACACGGGCCTTGTACGCTATGAAAGACGCCCGAACACCCGTTCGAGGCGCAGCATTGGCACTGATTGTGAACATCATTTTAAGCATTACATTATTGAAGGCTTTAAACCGCATCGAAGGGTTGGTTATAGCCAGCAACGCAGCGACGATACTTCAAGGTGTGTATATGCACAGAGCGTTGGCGAGACAAGGTGGCAATGTTCGACTGAGAAGTATCATCTCTCCATTATCAAAGTTTGCGGTTGGCAGTTTATTGATGTTGCTGGTACTCATGGTTGTTAAAACAGGGTTGTTCCGTATTGGTTCAATCGCTCAAAGTCCATTGGCTGCATTGTTGGTTTCGGTGACTATAGGGTCTGGGTTTTATTTTGCTTTCCTGAAGTGGCTGAAGATGGAAGAAATGAATGCCATTTTTAATGCGATCTTCAAACGAGGCGAAACTGGACGATCGGACAAGTAGACTTTGATGAAAACAACTCGGAAAAATCACTCTAGAGCGACCAGCGAATTGTTGAAGCTGCTGGGGCCGCGGAAAGTTTTTCGTGACGGAGAACGCAAGTTCATGGCGTCATTTGATAGTGGTAAATTGTCGTACGAGTATGCTGCTTTGGTTTGCACTCGATCGGATACGGACGTGGAAAAAGTTCTTCGATTGGCAAATCGCTACAGCGTTCCAGTTACCACTCGCGGAGCGGGAACGTCATTAACTGGTTCCGCGAGTCCTGTCCATGGCGGTTGGGTATTGGATACATCCCCGATGAAGCGAATTGCGATACGGAAAGAGAAGTCGATGGCCGTTGTCCAGCCGGGAGCCGTTATCGGGGAGTTGCAGAGAAAGGCTGAAGACGAGGGACTTTTCTACCCACCGGATCCGTCATCGTTGAAATACTGTACGGTCGGGGGAAATATTGCCTGCAACGCTGGAGGAATGCGTTGCGCTAAGTACGGAGTAACTCGTGATTTCGTTGTCGCTTTGGAGGGCTATCTCCCTAGTGGCGATAAAGTGTCGTGGGGTGGCGAATACAAAAAATTCGCTACTGGATACAATATTCGGGACTTGTGGATAGGCAGTGAAGGAACGCTTGGCGTAATCACCAAGGCGGTTTTACGGCTAATTCCTAAACCAGAAGCCACGTGGACGTGCGTAGCAGCGTTTTCTACCGAGAAGCGAGCGCTGCGGGCTGTCAAGGCGATGCTTAAAAGCGGACTGACTCCCTCAATCCTCGAATATCTTGATGAGGGATCGATTTATTGCGCAGAGGAGATAGCCGGGATTCGCCTCTTCAAGGAAGTCGGCGGCAAGCCTCTTTTATTGATTGAGTTCGATGGGAGCGCGGTAGAGTTGCGACAAGTGAAACGCTCAATAAAAGAGTGGGTCAATGAATGGGCTCTGGCGTTCAAGGCAGCTCGAAATGAAAACGAAGCGCATAACCTTTGGGAGGTCCGTCGCAAGTGCAGCGGAGCGATGTTCGCTCTCGGAAAAGACAAGCTTAATGAAGACATCGTAGTACCGCTGGAGAGCCAGTTAAAGCTTTCGGATGAGATCAAACGTCTCCGCAAAACGTGGAAACTGCCTATGCCTACTTTTGGGCATGCGGCGGATGGAAACTTTCACGTTAACATCATGTTTGATCGAGCGAATCCAGAAGAGCGCTCTCGAGCCGAACAAGCCGTCAAGGACTTGATGCGCACAGTCGTAAAATTGGGCGGGACGATTTCCGGAGAGCATGGCATTGGTCTGGCCAAATCGCCTTTCCTGAGAATTGCCCGATCAGAAGCTGAGATCGAAGCCATGTTAGCTATCAAACGAGCGCTAGACCCAAAGGCAATTTTGAATCCCGGAAAGGTGTTTCACCCGTATGAAGTGTGGGACAAGACTCCCGTCAGCGTTCCGCTGCCCTGGGACAAAAAACCGATTCTCAAGACAGGCTAGGGGAACTTTTTAATTTTAGCTGTTCTTGATTTCCTGATATGCCCAATCGATCCACGGCAGGAGGGCTTCGGTATCTTGAGATTCGACGGTAGCTCCTCCCCAGATGCGAATTCCTGGAGGGGCGTCTCGGTATGAACCAAAGTCATAGGCGACATCCTCCTTCTCGATTAAAGCAACTAATTGCTTGGCTTTTTTCTGCTGCTCCTCGTCGGACAGCGATTGGTACCATGGGTCGGTGATACGCAGGCAAATGGACGTGTTCGATCGCTGGGAAGGGTCATTAGCCAGAAAGTCGATCCAATCTCGATCGGCGACCCATTCTTCAACGACACGAAGATTCGAGTTGGATCGATCAATGAGCGCACTCAATCCGCCAATTCTTTCCGCCCAAAGGAGGCCATCGAGGGCGTCTTCAACGCAAATCATTGAAACTGTATTGATAGTCGCTCCTTCAAAAATTCCTTTGATGAGTTTTCCTCCCTTAGCTAAGCGGAATATCTTGGGTAGTGGCCAAGGGGGAGAGTAGCTTTCAATACGAGCGACTGCCCTGGGGCTGAGGGCGATCATTCCGTGCGCCGCTTCTCCTCCCATAACTTTCTGCCAGGACCACGTGACAACATCGAGTTTGCCCCAAGGCAAATCCATAGCGAATACCGCTGAAGTTGCATCGCATATAGCGAGCCCTTCGCGATCGGATGGTATCCAATCCCCATTGGGGACTTTTACTCCAGAAGTGGTGCCATTCCAGGTGAAAACAACGTCTTTGGTAAAATCAACAAGGTCGAGCTTCGGAAGCTCGCCGTAGTCGGCTATGCGTGTAGTGACGTCGTCGAGTTTGAGCTGCTTTTCGACATCGGTCACCCAACTAAGCCCGAAGGATTCCCAAGCTAGCATCTCGACGCCTCGCTGCCCGAGAAGATTCCAAAGAGCCATTTCTAGGGAGCCAGTGTCAGAAGCCGGCACGATTCCGCAAACATAGTCGTGCGGAATTCCTAAGATCGACTTCGATCGATCAATCACATCTTTGATCCGGGCCTTCGCGCCTTTGGAACGGTGGGATCTCCCTACGAGAGCGCCTTCGATGCTAGTTGGTGACCAGTCTGGGCGCTTGCTGCAAGGCCCAGAAGAGAAATATGGGCGATTTGGTTTGAGCTCGGGTTTCATGCTTTCGGTTTTAGAACGCAGCTAGTATGCCGAGTGGAAATGACTGTCAATACCGTCAAGCGATTAATATCACTGTATGATAAAAACGACTACTGGCACAAATTAGAATAGTCGAATATCGTGTGGCTTATATCCCCATTGTGTACAGTTTCTCGATCAGTCGGTTTGCTTTGGGAGTTTCGCGTTTCCAAGGGCTTATAACAGAATCGAAATTGGTTACCGTCTCGTTCAAACAGTGGTTGGGAAATTGTGTGCGCAGTCCGACTTCTAACGAATCTAGCTGCATCCAAATTGTCGGTGGGGAAATTGATCGAATGCACTTGCCCATACTGAGGTCGATGCTTTTCAAAAAATGAATCCAGGAATGAGCCAAGCAAGGCGGAGGCTTGGTCCACGTGAGATTGGATGTCGGAATCAAGTTCTCTTCTAGCGTGATCGACTCGCTGAAAACGGTTGGGATCGAGATACATAGACGCGGCGATTGCTGGAATGTCATGCAAGGCCCCTTCGAGAGCCGCTCCTATTGTTCCAGACGAGGCAACGAAACTTAGACCGGCATTGTGACCAATATTAATTCCTGATAGAACAAGATCTGGGGGCTCAGGACATAAGTAGCCTAGGGCGATATTGACGCAATCGCTGGGCGTACCTGTCAGACTGTAGGCGGGACAGGAAAATTGATCGTGGACTTCAGCCAAATCAATTCGTCCTCGTCGCGTCATCGCTCTTCCAATCCAGCTCTGCTCGTCAGACGGAGCAACCACGATAGTGTCGTGGCTAGCGGCCACGGTTTTCGCGAGGGAATAGAGGAAGGGCGACTGGATGCCGTCATCGTTTGTTACAAGGATCTTCATGAGTTAACGAGAGCTGAAAAAGGCCAGAGTAGTGTACTCTGGCCTCGTTGGTTGAGACAAATCAGATACGGGGATCGACTAAGCAGTTTCCGCGGGCTCCTTTTCAGATTCGGAATCGGAAGATTCCTCTTCTTTTGCAGCTTTGCGAGCTTCAAGCTCTTCGAGAGCGGCCCGCCTGCTCAAGCGTACGCGACCTTTCTCATCGATGCCGATACACTTGACGACCATTTCGTCGCCAGGCTTGCAGACGTCCTCGGTACGTTTGACCCGGAAGTCGGCAAGTTCGGAAATATGAACGAGTCCTTCTTGTCCGGGAAGGGCTTCTACAAAGCATCCGAACTCCTTCACGCCTTTGACGATTCCACGGTAGATTTTACCTTCCTCGATTTCACCACAAGCGAGGTCAATTTCCTGAATCGCCCGATTCATAGCCTCTTCACTGGTAGCGTAGATGTTAACCTTGCCGCTATTGTCTTCGTCGATGTCGACTTGAGCCCCTGTGATTTCTACGATCCGGCGAATGTTCTTTCCACCTGGGCCGATGAGGGCGCCGATCTTCTCAGGATTGATTTGGATCGAAGTAATTCTAGGAGCGTTCTCGCTGACGTTTTCACGAGGCTTGTCGATAGTCTCGGCCATAGAATCCAGAATGGCCAAACGGGCTTCTCGCGATTGGGCAACGGAGTCTCTCACTAAGTCGAAAGGAAGACCATTTATCTTCAGATCGAGCTGAAAACCGGTTATGCCATTGCGCGTTCCTGCGATCTTAAAGTCCATGTCGCCAAAATGGTCTTCCTCGCCGAGAATATCCGTCAGAATAACGCTCTTAGCAATTTTGCCTTCTTCATCGTTTTCCGTTACGAGACCGCACGAAATTCCAGCGACGGGATCAGCGATGGGAACCCCAGCGTCCATGAGGGCCAAGCATCCACCGCAAATAGAAGCCATCGAAGTGGAACCATTGGAAGCCATGACCTCTGAGACTATCCGTATCGTATAGGCAAAATGGGTCTTCGGCGGGCACAACCGGGAGCAGAGAGCGCTCAGCCAAGGCTCCATGGCCGATTTCCCTGCGTCCAGTAAAACCAAATCTTCCCGCCTCGCCAACGGAAAACGGAGGGAAGTTGTAGTGGAGCATGAAGGACTTTGATTCTGGGCCACCAGTGACGCCGTCCAGTCGTTGAGCTTCATTGGTCGGTCCTAGTGTAGCGAATACGAGCGCCTGGGTTTCGCCACGCGAGAATAGGGCGGATCCGTGAACACGTGGAACGAGTCCCACTTCGCTCTTTAGTTCACGCAGCTCTCCGGGGCCGCGGCCTCCGGATCTCTCTCCCGACGCCAATATTGGAGCCCTATAAGCTACTTCTTGAAGCTCTTCCATGGCCATAGAGAGCTGAGCGGGGTTGTAGTCGTCTTCGCCAAGCTTTTCTTTCAAAGCTTCCTCGGCTTTATCCTTTAGCTCGTCGATAGCGGCATTGCGATCCTGCTTGTCGCCAATGCGCGTCGCGCTAGCGATGCCTTCGCCAATGAGGTCTTCGACAAAGCACTTAATTTCCGGATCCAGAACGACGAGCGGAAATTCCGCTTTCGCTTTCCCGGCGATTGAAACGAGTTCTTCGATGCCAGCGATAACCGGCTGAATGGCCTCGTGGGCGAATTCTAGGGCAGCGATGAAGTCGTCTTCAGGTAGCTGAGCAGCGCTTCCCTCTATCATCAGCATGTCGGTCTTGGTGCCAACGTATATGAGATCTAGATCGGAAGAGTACTGGTCTTCAACTGTCGGATTCACAACAAATTCGCCGTCGATGCGTCCCACGCGAACAGCTCCGATAGGGCCGTTCCAAGGAATGTCGGAAATCGCCAAGGCAGCCGACGCTCCATTAATCATGGAGATATCTGGCTCATTGGACTTATCGGTCGAAAGCAGAAAACCGATAATTTGAACTTCGTTTAGAAATCCTTTTGGAAACAAGGGCCGACAGGGTCGATCGCACAAACGCGAGGTCAGAATCTCCTTTTCCGTGGGTCGGGCTTCGCGCTTGAAGTAGCCGCCGGGAATCCTTCCAGCCGCGGAGAATTTCTCGCGATAGTCAACGGTAAGCGGGAACCAGTCTTGGCCTTCCCGGACAGTGTTGGCGGCTGTGGCTGAGACGAATACGCAGGTTTCGCCTACGGTGATGGTGACGGAGCCGCTGGCGAGTTGAGCCAGATCTCCGGTTGAGATGGTCATGTTTAGATCATCAATCGTTACACTATGTTTTTGTATCATTATTTTATTTACAGTGCTGCGACTAAAGCGATCTCGGCTGCGTAGAGAAATTTCAGGATGAAATCTGCCGGTGGCGATTTCATGCGGAAATATCCCCGTCCGCCTGGATCGGCTTCGGACGCGTCATTTTAGTTTTTTGGTTGGTTAAAGAACAACGCTTCTATTGACGCGAACCAAGTATGGATTGCGGCAATGCCAGCGGATTTTGAGATGTCGTTTCCCTTTTCTGAATCAATTGAGTATTCCGGGAATCGATCTGGATGGCTAAATCCCCTACTTGCGGAGATTGAGCCGTTGAAGGAGTTCGTTGTACTTGCTGAGATCGTTTTTCTTCAAGTAGTTGAGAAGTTTGCGTCTCCGGCTAGTCATGGCGATGAGGCCACGGCGGGTGTGGAAGTCCTTCCGGTTTGCTCGAAGGTGCTCGGTCAAATGATTGATGCGAGCGGATAGTAGGGCGATTTGCACGTCGCAAGACCCCGTATCGGTATCGTGCGTCTTAAAGTCGCTGATTACCTTCGATTTATCGATAGCTTTACTATGTGACATATTTTGATTTTCGCTCACGGAAATTGAGATCCCTCGTTTGAGAGACCGTTAGCCAAGCTCGTCGCTGAGCTAACCGCTAGTACTCGATGGTTTGTCGAATTTCCCGCGGAAGAAAGCGCAATTTGACGCTGACTTCTAGCGTAAGAGCGATGACAAGAAGGGAATTTCTGCTCGGTGCAATACTAAAATCCGTCTTTGGACGCTCGTTAGAGTTTCCGATGCTTGAGTCGTGTAGCGATCCGGACCAGTTCACAAGCGTTAGAAAGTTCCAGCTTCGATTTTATTCGAGATCGATGTGACTCGATCGTTTTAACGCTGATTTTCATTTCTCTGGCGATTTCGCGATTGTCCAAGGATTCGCCTATATGCTGGATAATTAGGAGTTCGCGATTGGATAAACGATCGAAGAGGGGATTTGAGTCCTTGGCCTCGTGACCGCTCATACGGCTCAAGAGGCGCCGTTTCATGGATGGGCTCAAATAAAGTTTTCCTCCATTCAGGAGTTTGTACGCGTCCAGATGCTCCTGGATGGGAGCGGTCTTCATCACGTATCCTTTCGCTCCAGCCCTAAGGCAGCGCTCGGCGAAGATTCGTTCGTCGTGCGAACTGACGACGAGAATTGAAGAGTTGGGATATTGGCGGATCAGCTCTTTGACGGAACCGATCCCATTACTTTTGTCTACGTCGATATCGAGAGCGAAAATATCCGGAGACTCCGCCGAAGGATCTAGACGGTCGATGGCTTTGGTATAGCCGCAGACAACGAAATCTTCCGATTCGCGGAACAGCTCATCTAAGCCGTACTTGTAGATGGGTTGTTCGTCTACGACGAAAATGCGGGTGGGTTTGCCAATTTTCTGGATCACGCTTGTGGGAGGTCGCGTGAATCATAGGAAAATGTATGCGTTTCGTCTATCGGGTGGCTGCTGACTTAGCTGCGGTAAATTCGATGCAGAATCGAACCCGAATTTGCCGATACCGAGGAAGGGCCGCCTCTAAAAGATCCTTGGAGGATAGTGCTTAAGGTAAAGACGCTTCTCGATTTAGACTGATTGTATATGTAGTCTAACTCCAAGCTCGTCCTGACTCGGGGGAGGGCGAGAAAAGCCTATAATCCAGAATGGAAGCGACAGCTCTGATGCCTGTGGGATGAGGCCAAAAGAGTGGGATAACCCGAATCAGCTACATTACTTGCTGGTCAACCCACTGGACCGAGAACTGAACGAGCTCAGTCGCGTTGCGCAGATTTAGCTTCTCTTTGACGTGGGCACGGTGCGACTCGATCGTTTTCACGCTCAAATTCAGGCTTTCGGCTATTTCCCGACTAGATAGACCCCTTCCGATGAGTTGCACGACTTCCAGTTCGCGGTCTGTTAGACGATCGATTGGTGAAGAGGAAGTGGCGTTGTTCGGGCCATTCACGATCTGATGCAGCACCTGGTCCGCAACCGATGGGCTGACGTAGATCTCCCCCTTGATTATGCGGCGAATGGCTTCAACCACTTTTGTCGGGGATTCTTTTTTCATGACATATGCCTTGGCGCCGGCTCTAAGAGCCCGTTGGGCAAAGATAGATTCGTCATGCATTGAGAAGACGAGAATCGGAATGTTCTCATGGATCGCCTTCAGATTCTTTATGAGTTCTAGGCCGTTGTTCCCTCTGAGAGAAATGTCTACGATGATGACATCGGGATTCGCTGGGCCGACGCCCTTCATTGCCTCCGGAGCGTCTTCAGCTTCGCCACAGATCTCCATATCTGCTTCGTTGTTAATAACTTGAGACAACCCTTGCCGTACGAGGGGATGGTCGTCGACGATGTAGATCCGTGTGGCCATTTTTCGAAATTAAGTAGTGGTGTTAATACGTTGATCGAGCTGGAGCCTGAGTTCAAGCAGCAACAGCGGTCAGCTGAGTTCGGTGGAAGTCGAGTTGTGGGGAATTATTACGCACACCCACGTTTCTAGATATTCGGATCTAAGGGACGATTCTTAAACGATAACCAAGAGAGCGCGAAAAGGCCGGCGCGAGTCCTAGGCAGTCAGGAAGGTCGCCGCGACGCCGATGACGCCTCCGAATACGCCACCCCAAACAACTAGCCACCCAAGGTGTTCGCGAATCATATCTTCCAAGATCGATTTCACCTCTTCGGGCTCTAGTTGATCGAGTTTACCCTTCACCAGGTTTTCTACAGTAGGGCGAAAATTTTCGAAATGCATATTGCTATTAGTGAGATCCAGATCATCGACAACCTCGGTCAACTTTTTTGAGAACTCCTCTTTGAAGGGCTCTCTGAGCGGTTCCAAGGCTCTCAGCCCGCCTACGAGGGAAAGCATACCTCCAAATTTTGATCGAGCAACCACGTCCAGAAATCCGTTGAACATATCGTCCATGTCGATTGTGGATCGGATGCCTTCCGCGGATAGACCTTCGTGGAGCGCTACGTCGGTGAATCGCTTGAAATTCTCCTCGGTGAAGAAATTTTCCATCACGAGACTATGGATCCCATTCTTGAATTCCTCAAAGCGATCGACGATGACGCCGGAACCGTAAAGGCCGGGGACTTTCTCGAATAGCATGTGAACGGCTAGCCAGTTAGTGAGGGCTCCAGAAAGTGAAAAGAGCCCGGCGCTAACGACGAAGGGCTTTGCGGAGCTCTCCGGCAATGCGAGGCCGATAGCGCAAAGGAGCGCGGAGCAAATATTGGTGATTAGGCTTTTGTTCATAGGCGCTATGCGTCGCTGTCTTGCTGGGGTATTCGATTTGTTGGCAGCCAATCAAGAACGCTTTGTATCTTCATGTCCCAGTAACCCCACTCGTGCTCTCCTTTCTCTTCCTCATAGTGGATCTCGATCCCGAGTTTTTGGGCCTCTCCTAGAAACTCTCGATTCGCTTTGTAGAGAAAATCCTCAGTGCCGCAGCATTGAAACAAGTCCAATGAATGCTCGTTAGACGAGGCGAATTTCCTAGCCAGGAGAATGAGATCGCTTTCCGGGTGGTCGACGGCTCCGTCAGGACCGAATATTATGGGCCATTCGGGAAGCAAAGAATCTGGCTCATCGACGCTCGCTAATGACAGGGGTCCGGACAGGCTAGCGGCTGCTCTGTATTGGTCTGGCCGTGACAAAGCTATTTTGAAAGCGCCGTAACCGCCCATGGAAAGTCCGGCGATAAAACGGTCTTCTCGACGTTCGGAAATGGGTAACAAGCGGTTGACGACGCGAGGAAGTTCATCGGCAAAAAAATCGAAGTACCGATAACCCTTATACATGTTTGTATAGAAACTTCTCCCGGCGTCCGGCATGACGACTGCGATACCCTTCTCCTCTGCGTAACGCTCGATGGAAGTATAGCGGGTCCAAGCAGTGTAGTCCGATTGGAGCCCATGCAATAGGAAGAGAGTTGGAAGTGGCCGATTATTCATAATCGAGGCGTTCTCGTCCGTAGAAGGAGCCATAGGGATGATGGCATCGAAGGCCGTCCCTGTCCCCAGTACTTCAGAGTAAAAGTCGCAATGAATTAGCGCCATTTCGATTTGTTTGAATGCTTAGCTTGATTCGAAGGAAGCGAACTGATTGTTAAATCGGCTACTCTTGGTAGGCTTCCATTGGTGGGCAAGCGCAGACGAGATTTCTGTCCCCAAAGACATTGTCGACTCGCGCCACAGGCGGCCAGTACTTGCAATCCTTCAACGAAGGATCGGGGAAAGCCGCCTGCTCTCTGCTATAGGGAGACTCCCAGTCGTCGGCAGCAATTCGCTGGCTTGTGTGCGGAGCGTTTTTTAAGGGATTATCCTCTCGGGACCACGTTTCCTTTTCGATGCTTTCCATTTCCGATTTTATGGAAATCAGGGCTTCGCAAAACCGATCCAGTTCCCTTCGTGACTCGCTTTCAGTCGGCTCGATCATCATCGTTCCTGCAACGGGCCAAGACATGGTGGGCGCATGAAATCCATAGTCCATCAAGCGTTTGGCGATATCCTCTACATCAACACCGGCTCTCTCTTTCCACTCTCGGAAGTCGATAATGAACTCGTGGGCCACCAAACCGTTCTCGCCGCGGTAGACGATGGGGAAATGAGGCTCTAGCTTCTTTGCCATATAGTTGGCGTTCAGGATGGCGATCTTGGTTGCTTGCGTTAGCCCACTTTCCCCCATCATACGAATATAGGCCCAGGAAATGGGAAGGATGCCTGCGCTTCCAAAAGGGGCTGCTGATACGGCTCCAACCGCAGTTCGGTCGTTGAGATCCGGGCTTTGACGATGGCCGGGGAGAAAAGGCGCTAAGTGGCTAGCGACCCCAATGGGACCAACTCCAGGTCCGCCGCCGCCATGGGGTATGCAAAAAGTCTTATGCAAGTTCAAGTGGCAAACATCGGCCCCGATAAATCCAGGGCTAGTCACTCCACACTGGGCATTCATGTTCGCTCCGTCCATGTAGACTTGGCCGCCATTGTTGTGAACGACTTGGCAAATTTCCTGTACGGAAGATTCGAATACTCCATGCGTAGATGGGTAGGTGATCATGAGGGCTGATAGGCGATCGCGATGCAACTCGGCTTTCTTTTCCAGGTCATCGATATCAATATTGCCTTGAGAATCGCAATTTATGGGCACGACTTTCATGCCAGCCATCACGGCGCTGGCAGGATTGGTTCCGTGAGCCGAAGACGGAATGAGGCAAACATTTCTATCCCCCTGCTCGTTGGATCGATGGAATTCCCGAATGGCCAGGAGCCCTGCGTATTCTCCTTGAGATCCCGCATTCGGCTGAATGGAAACCGTTGCAAACCCCGTTATCCTTGCCAGCCAGGTTTCGAGTTGCTCGATTAGCTCCCGGTATCCTGCCGTTTGGCTCGATGGGGCGAATGGATGAATCTCGCTAAATTCGGGCCAGGATATTGGAAGCATTTCCGCAGTCGCATTCAGTTTCATGGTACACGAACCCAGCGGAATCATAGAGTTGGTCAGAGAAAGATCCTTGTTCTCCAGCTTTTTGAGATAGCGGACGAATTCTGTTTCGCTGTGGTACCGATTGAATACCGTATGGGTGAGGAACCGAGATTGGCGCTGGAGATCGGGGCTAATCGGTTCTCTGGCATCTGAAGGAGTTTGGATTTTACTCTCCTCGAGCACCGAGCCATCAGAGCTGAATGCTCTAAGGACAGTCGCCAATTCCTGATGGGTTACAGTTTCGTCAATCGACAGGCCGATTAGATTCTTGGAAATAGTATGCAAATTGTATCCAAGATCCTGTGCCTTCTCGATGATTCCTTTAGCGATATCCTCTGGCGCTTCTATTGCCAGTGTGTCGAAACGCTCGCCTTCGATTATCTGGAAGCCTAACTCGGTAAGGATCTGCTTCGCAGTCAGCGCGAGGCGGCGTATTCGTTTGGCAATCTCGATGAGTCCGTAGGGACCGTGATAGATAGCATAGGCTGCGGCGATATTGGCCAGAAGCACCTGGGCAGTGCAGATATTGCTAGTGGCTTTGTCGCGACGTATATGCTGCTCTCGGGTTTGCAGGGCGAGTCTCAAGGCGGGGTTGCCTTCGGAATCCTTGGATAGGCCGATGATTCTGCCGGGCGCTTTGCGCTTGTTGCTTTCGGTGGTGGCGAAAAATGCGGCGTGGGGCCCGCCGAATCCCAAGGGAACGCCGAAGCGTTGGGCAGATCCAACAGCGATATCGAATCCCATTTCCCCGGGTGGCTTCAATAATGTTAGCGATAGTAGATCGCAGCAGCAGATGGCTATAGCCCGATTGCTGTGGGCATTCTCGACAAGATCAGACAAATCGCGGGCTATGCCTAGCGTATCCGGATACTGGAGAATAATCGCGAATGCCGTGCCAAAATCGATCGGTTGACTAGTATCGACGATTTTCACATCGATACTCAATGGTCTAGCCCGCGTCTCAATGACTTCAATGGTTTGCGGATAGCACTTCGAGGAAACAATTACAGCGTTTTTCGAGCCTCGTCCTCGGAGTCCATAGGCCATGGAAACGGCTTCAGCAGCGGCAGTGCCTTCGTCCAGTAGCGAAGCGTTGGAGATTTCCAGTCCGGTCAAGTCAGACACCATAGTCTGGAAATTGAAAAGAGCTTCCATTCGGCCCTGAGAAATTTCTGCTTGGTAGGGGGTGTATTGGGTGTACCAACCGGGGTTTTCTAGAATATTTCTTAGGATCGGGGGTGGAGTAATTGTATTCGAATACCCAAGACCAATAAGTGATTTTTTAACTGAATTCTTGCCTGCAATCTGCTCCAGCTCTTTGAGCATATCGCCCTCGCTTACGGGATCCGGAAGCTCGTCAATAGCGGATATGCGGATGTTTTCGGGAACGGCATCGTCTATAAGGCGATCCAGTGAATCGAATCCGATTTCAGCGGCCATTTCCGCGGCATCTTGCTCGCCTATTCCGAGGTGGCGTCTGGCGAAGGAATCGCTTTCAGAATAGCTAGTCGTATAAGGAAAATTCGGAATGTTGGCCGCCTGATTGCTCGACATAGGCGCACAGTAGGTTTGGCGGTTCGCGAATCAATAGGAAATCTCGATTGAAGATCTAATACCAATTACGAAAAAGAGTGAGTAGATGGCGGCGATTTCAAGCCCGTCCCCTGAGGGATGCGGACCAGATTCAAGTTCGCGGCGTTAGGCAAGGCCATCCGACACCCGTGACGCAAGGCCTCGCCCGCCTTGCGCTGCTTGGATCTGGTCCTGCACCATCTGCTCTTTCTTTTTCGTAATTGGTATTAAGGATCTAAACGATTGCTAGGCGGACTGAATGAATGCAAAAGAGGCTTCCATATGATCAGAAAAGAGAGAGCAGCTTATGTTGATCAGGAACTGGAAAGACTCTACCCGAATCCGCCCATTCCTTTGGACCACAAAGATTCCTACACTCTTTTAGTCGCGGTTTTGCTCTCAGCTCAATGCACGGACGTTCGAGTCAATAAAACGACGCCCAGTCTCTGGGCACTGGCGGACAATCCTTTCGACATGGCTAAAGTGGCCGCCTCGAGAATCGAGAATGTCGTGCGCCCGTGTGGTTTGGCTCCGCGGAAGGCGCAGGCCATTCATGAACTGTCTAACATTCTGGTGGAAAATTACGATGGCGAGGTTCCTGAGGGTTTTGACTTACTTGAAGCTTTGCCTGGAGTGGGCCATAAGACGGCATCGGTCGTGATGGCCCAAGCGTTTGGGCATCCCGCTTTCCCGGTAGACACCCATATACATCGACTTGCTCAGAGATGGGGATTAACCAATGGCAAAAACGTATTCCAAACGGAGAAAGATCTTAAAAAGCTGTTCCCAGAGCAGCGGTGGAATGATCTGCATCTTCAGATTATTTACTACGGACGCGAACACTGCACCGCCCGCGGTTGCGATGGCACGATTTGCCCGATGTGCAGAACATTGTACCCTCAAAGAAAGAAAGCGGTGGCTACGCGGAAATAAAAAAGCCCCTCCCTGAGATGAGAGGAGCTCGGAAATCGTGAAAGAAGAAGCGTATTCAAGCGATTAGTTTTCGGCAATATCCGCTCCAGTCGGCAACGCGCTGTCCATGGTTGTCGCAGGAGTCCCGTCATCTTGAAACAGCTGTGCGAATGGCTGAGCAGCTCCTTGCGTTTCGAACCAGTTAACAGCTCCTCCAGCAAATCCTATGTGTCCCCCTTCGCCAGCATACATGTCAGTTGGTCCCCAACCTGATGAGCCACTGTTGCTTAAGCGAGAGAATATCAGCGGCGTTTGGCTGGGGGTGCCAAGCGTGAGACCCACCACATAGTGGTAAGATAAAAACCCTGACGATGTGGGATTTTCGGGATCTGCGTCGTCCAAGGGATTGGTGTCAGCCAGATCCGAATTCATATTGCCGTTGACGAGAACGGGTGTGGGCCCGTTGAGCTGCATCGCATTTGCATCGCTTTGGCTTATCCAAATGTTTAGGTCGTTAAGGTCTGATTCAAGTGCAAGAACAGCAGCCACTTCACCGATGGATGGCGCTTCTGTGTCAGTAGGATCAAAATTGAGTTGCCCGTTTGAAACTCGATGGCCCGGTTGCGGCAGTAGGTCTCCGTTCCTAGTCGCAAACAGTTGCGAGGCGTTTATAATTTGCCGCATATTGTTTACATCTCGTGTTTTTCGAGCCGTTGACTGCATCTGGGAAATGGTCGGAACGAGGATGGCGGACAAAATGGCGATCATCGCTATGACAGTAAGGACCTCGATTAGCGTAAAGCCTTTCGAGCGGCGAATCTTCGAGTTGCGATAGTTCATAGGAAAATGGAAAGGGTAAGCAATTACAGCTCATTTTCACCAGACACCGCTGGTAATAAATTAAGATCATCGCAACGAAGCTATGTTACAAGGTCGATCCCTCTTTTTTACCGCTCAACAGTGATGCGATTAGGGTCCTAATGGGCGATATCCTCATGGCTGTCTACAGGATTCCCTGATCAAAGCCGGCAAATCGCAAAACCTTAGGCAATTCTTTTCATATGCGTTCGCCTCCAACAGATTTTTCTTTGCAAGTGGCCGACGAACAAACAGGTATTACCGCGATGAAAATTTTCCTGGATGGCGAATTCCTAGAAAAAGAGGATGCGAAGATCTCGGTTTTCGATCACGGTCTGCTCTACGGGGATGGAATATTCGAAGGAATTCGTGTCTACCGCAAGTGCGTCTACCGCTTGCAGGAGCACCTCGAGCGTTTGTGGCATTCAGCCAAGGACATCCTTCTGGAGATCCCCATGTCCCCGAAGGAAATGGAAGAGGCGGTGTGCGAGTCCTGTCGTCAGAATGGGATTGTCGACGGATACATCCGTTTGCTCGTCACCCGTGGGAGAGGGGACTTGGGGCTTTCGCCCGATTCGTGCCCGAGCCCTTCGGTCATTATTATCGCCGATACCATTAGTCTATATCCCGAAGATCACTACACGGATGGCCTCTCTATTGTTACGGTGCCCACGCGGCGATCCGGACCTGCAGCTTTGAATCCGGCCATTAAGTCGCTCAATTATCTGAACAACATTCTAGCCAAAATGGAGGCGGCTCAAAGTGGGGCTCTGGAGGCCATCATGCTCAATGATCAAGGTTACGTAGCGGAATGCACGGGCGATAACATATTTATTGTCCACAAGGGTCGGATGTACACGCCAGATGTGTCGAATGGCGCTCTTCGTGGAATCACTCGCGGAGCGGTTATCGAACTAGCGGAATCGGAAGGCATTCCGGTCAAGGAATGTAACCTGACGCGCCATGAGATTTGGAATGCCGATGAGTGCTTCCTCACGGGAACGGCCGCCGAACTCATTCCCGTCGTAAAGTTGGATGGACGCGTTATTGGCCCGGGTAAACCCGGCGAGGTGACCAAGAAGCTGCACGCGGCATTCCACGAGGAAGTTTCGACGCGCGGGGTGCTTCTTTAATGCGCGAAACCCGGCGTCAAAGCGGGAGAGCGGTATTTCGTAGTTAGATGGTGGGTCACTTTAAAGTGATACAGTCGCTTTCGCTTCGGCTCGAGCTCGCTGTGGCGTATATCGCCTCAGTCCCGCCACGGCGTGAGCGCGTGCGAAGCCAAGCTAAGCTCGCCCGGCCATTCGATATGCTCAGGGTAGAGAGCCAAGTCGAACCGAGGTCTAGCTCCACCGTTCTCTCTTCCAAGGAGAGGGTGGAACACGATCCCGCAGCCCCTTCTTTGCCAATTGGGACATTATTTCGCTACGGATACTGAAACTAGTGTCACTGGCGCTAGATTGAAAACCGGCAGAGCCAGTGGCAGTATTTAGAGGATTACAGGGAAAAATTTACCCAGGGTTTAATACACTTGGGCTCGGATGTTTTCTGGGTGCGGTTAAATTTACTTCAAAATTGGCGAAGAAAATCGATTGGGTCATCGATTCTGGGCTTTCTAGGGGTCAGATTTACGCTTCTATAATAATTGGCGCGGCTCATGCGTTGTATTTTTGTTCAATTGTGTAGCGAAAACGTTTTCCTGTTGGATATTGAAAGGGTAATTGAGTACAAGTATGAGCTATGTCTAAGCCTCTAAAATGCGACGTTTGCGATGAAAATGCGACAGTGCATTTGACGCAGATTATCAATAACCAGATCCACAAGATCGATCTCTGCGAATCTTGCGCGGAGGAGAAAGGGATTACGAATCCTGATGGCTATTCGCTAGCGGATTTGCTTGTGAAGCCGGAAAAGGGATCGGAAGAGGCAGCTGAGTCTCTCGAATCTCTGGATGAATGTCCGGAATGCGGCTATACGCAAAAGGAATTTAAGAAGACGGGCAGGCTAGGTTGCGAGTACTGCTACGAAACTTTTAGACCGTTGCTAGGCAGGGCCTTGGAAGGAATGCACCGCGGGGATCAACATAAAGGTAAAGTTCCCGAGGAAGCTTTGGAAAGAAAGTCTTACGAGGACAGGATCAATTCTTTGGAAAGCGATTTACAAAAGGCCATCGCTAACGAGCAGTATGAAGAAGCGGCCCAGTTTCGCGATGAGATTTTAGAGTTAAAGAAGTCTCTGGAAGCGGAAGAGACCACGTAAGAGTGATGGTTATCAAAGACATTTTCGACAGTAAGTCTGTTATGACGGAAGGGGCAGCGAAAAAATGCCCCGTTGTCCTGATGACACGCGTGCGTTTGGCCCGGAACTTGAGTGATCATCCATTTCCGGGTTGGGCCAAGGCGCCTCAGAAGAAGGAGGTGCTAGAGACATGTTTACCCGCTATTGCGACGCTTCGTCCAATGAAAAGCGGTATTACCGCTGAGATTGAAGAGCTGTCGGAATTGGAGAAGCAGATACTGGTGGAGCGGCACTTGATTAGCCGGGAATTATCGGGATCCCCTGAACGCGCAGGAGTCGTAATCAGCAAAGACCAATCGGTTTCCGTCATGATAAACGAGGAGGATCATCTCAGGATGCAGGTGGTCAAGTCCGGCTACCGATTTAAGAGCGCGTGGAACGCGGTCAACAATTTGGATACTGCCCTCGAAGGAGGCTTGAACTACGCGTTTTCTTCTCGCCTTGGCTATTTGACTGCCTGTCCAACAAACGTGGGGACAGGGATGCGGGCGTCCGCAATGATGCATCTGCCGGCGCTGGTCATATCAAATCAGATGGAGAAAGTGGTCAGAGCGGTCAACCAGCTTGGAATTGCCGTTCGCGGCTTGTTTGGCGAGGGTTCAGACGCTAGTGGCAGCATTTTCCAGATCTCCAACCAGACAACCTTGGGTGAATCTGAGGAAGCGATCATCAAAAGGCTTTCGTCGGTACTGAAAACGATCATCGACCAAGAGATTAATGCTCGGGAAAAAATTCTGGAGAACGATCCCAGCAAGCTCCTGGATAAGATAGGCCGGGCCTACGGGATTCTACAGAATAGTCATCTTCTGAGCTCTAACGAGTGCATGAATTTGGTTTCACTGGTGCGATTCGGGGTCGATTTGGAAATGTTTCCGGAAGAAATGAGGAACATTGTGGATCGATTGTTCATCGAATGCCAACCGGGACACATTCAATATCATGCGGGCAAATCGATCGATACTAGCGAGCGGGATGCTTGCCGATCTGAATATTTGCGGAAACAATTTGAGAATGTGGACAAACCTGTAAAAAGAATTCTGAATCCAACGACTGGGGAAGAAAACGCGGATACGGAGTCAACCAACGAAGAGGAGAACGATAAGGGGTAAATGGAACCGATGAACAATTTTACGCCGCGAGCGCAGCAGGTGCTCGCGCTTGCCAGGAAAGAGGCGGACAGATTCCACCACAACTATGTGGGGACAGAGCATATTTTACTTGGACTAATCAAACTGGGCCAGGGTGTAGCGGTAAGCGTGCTCCAAAAAATGGGCCTGGATTTGGAAACCGTGCGCAGCGCCGTGGAAAAGCAAGTGGGCTCGGGCCCCGAAGGAAAAGAATCCGGAAGCATTCCCTACACGCCTAGAGTTAAGAAAGTGCTGGCGCTTGCTGGTAAAGAGGCCAAGGCCCTCAATCATAGTTATGTCGGTACCGAGCATATTTTGCTGGGGCTTTTGCGCGAAGGCGAAGGCGTTGCCGCTCGGGTTTTGAAGTCCTTGGATGTGGATATCGAACGCACGCGGAACGAAATATTGCGTGAGCTCGATCCGCAATTCTCTGGCGAAACCGAAGAAGCCATCGCGTCGCCCAGGGGCCAAGGTGGTGAAGAGAAAAAGGAGACAAAGACCCCGGCTTTAAAAGCGTTTGGACGTGACTTAACGGAATTGGCCAAAAATGGCGAACTTGACCCGGTTATCGGACGAAAGGCCGAGATCCGCCGCGTAATCCAAATTCTCTGCCGACGAACCAAGAACAATCCCGTATTGATTGGAGAGGCGGGAGTGGGCAAAACAGCGATCGTTGAAGGTTTGGCTCTGGAAATCGCCAGTGGGGTCATTCCAGAAATTCTCGTAGACAAGCGAGTCATCACCCTCGACTTGGCCCTGATGGTTGCCGGCACAAAATATCGAGGCCAATTCGAAGAGCGCATTAAAGCGGTCATGGACGAGATCAAGCGGGCCGGAAATGTCATCATCTTTATTGATGAGCTTCATACCATCGTAGGCGCAGGCGCCGCAGAAGGGGCTATGGATGCGTCCAATATTTTTAAGCCGGCATTGTCGCGTGGCGAGCTTCAGTGTATCGGGGCCACCACGCTCAATGAGTACCGGAAGTACATCGAAAAGGATAGCGCTTTGGATCGTCGTTTTCAGAGCGTACAGGTGGATGCTCCCAGTATCGATGATACGATCTTGATTCTCAAAGGCATTCGGCAGAAGTACGAGGACCATCACAAAGCCGTATTTACTGACAAGGCTTTGGAAGCTGCTGCCAAGTTGTCCGAGCGATATATTACGTCGCGTTATCTGCCGGACAAGGCGATCGACATCATGGATGAAGCGGGCTCTAAAGCTCGTATTGCATCCTTGGCTCGCCCTCCTGAGATCGAATCGCTTACGGCGAAAATTGAGGAGGTTTGCGCAAGCAAGGAAGAGGCGATCAGCAAACAGCATTTTGAGGAGGCCGCTAAGTTCCGAGACGAAGAAAAGCGCTTGCGGGCAGAGCAAGAGAATGTGCTCGAGGAATGGAAAAAGAATCGCGAGGAGAATCGCGTCACGGTCGACGAGGATGACATGATGCGTGTGGTTGCCGATTGGACGGGAATTCCTGTGAACCGTATGGAGAAAAAGGAGACAGAGCGTCTCTTGAAATTGGCCGATGAACTGCAATCGACTGTAATTGGCCAAGACGAAGCCTGTTCGACAATCGCTAAAGCCTTGCGTCGGAGCCGGGCTGATCTGAAAGACCCGAACCGTCCTATTGGGGCATTCATGTTCCTTGGACCAACTGGCGTGGGCAAAACCTTTTTAGCCCAAACGTTGGCCGAAAAAATGTTTGGAGACAGGGATTCCATTATCCAAGTGGACATGTCCGAGTATATGGAGAAATTCTCTGTATCCAGAATGATAGGATCGCCCCCTGGCTATGTGGGACATGAAGAAGGGGGTCAGCTTTCCGAACAAGTGCGTCGCAAGCCCTATTCGGTCGTGCTATTCGACGAAATCGAAAAAGCCCATCCAGATGTTGTTCAAATTATGCTTCAGATCTTCGAGGAAGGTCGGTTGACTGACAGCCTCGGTCGGGAAGTGGATTTCCGTAATACGATCATTATCATGACAACAAACGTCGGCGCGGCTGCTATTCAACGACAATCCAAGATGGGATTCGGAGCTGCGAAGTCGATGAGCGATGATTACGACGCTATCAAGGAAAACGTGATGGATGAGGCGAAGAAGGCGTTTAAGCCGGAATTCCTTAATCGGATCAACGACTTGATTGTTTTCCATAATCTAACGAGAGACGATTTACTTAAGATTGTGGATCTCGAAATAGCGAAGGTTCAAAAGCGCTTGGTTGAAAAGAAGATTTCCATCGACCTCACTGTCGATGCCAAGGCTCTTGTCATCGACAATGGTTACGATGAAAAGTATGGGGCTCGCCCTCTTAGGCGTTCGATTGAGAGACTTCTCGAAGATCCGTTGGCGGAGGCATTGCTCTCTAATGAGGTGAACGAAGGGAATTCGGTTGTCGTCGATAGTGATGGCGATGAATTGACGTTTAAAACGATCGAAGACGTTGAACCTGCTTCGTCCGAGTCGGAGTCACCTTGAATATGGAGAAGCGCAGGGCGCCTGTCAAAAAATTGCGACCGCGAGATGAATTCTCGCGGTTTTTTTGAATACACAGCTAAAGTCGACTCGTATTACGATACCAATGATTTTCTGTTATAAGGTTTTCTCGCCTTCCTGTCTAATAAGTCTGAGTAGATGAATCGGATTCGGGCAGCGTTGGTGGTAGGACTCGTTTTGGGGATGACGATTACGCTAGTGTATCGCTGTGTTAACCGAACCCCAGCACACGTTGATTTCTCCCAGCGGGTTGAAGATTTGAAAGCCGATGAAGGTCTCGAGGAAAACGATGCCGCTTTCAATGGTGAGCCCGTTAGAAAAGTTGGACCGAGAGAACGCTTGAATGCCAAGATAAGTCAGTCCGGTCGATTCTCCGATTATGAAGTAGTAGACAGAGCCGTCGGTCCGGATGTAGATAGAACAAGCAATGTTCACTACCTGTTGAAAGGCGAAAGCGAGAGCATTCCTTTTGTGTTCTTGGAAGAGCATTTCGAGTGGAGTGAGGCTGATCAAGATTTCGTCTTGGCGCAGCAGATTGCTTCAAAAGGAGATGAAATCATTTTCGATGCCGATCCGGCGCTGGTTGATTTAGATGAGTTAGCTAATCGTCTTTCGGAAATTGAAGCATCGATCTCTTGGAGATCTCGTCTTTCGAATTTTGTTCAAATTAGGATACAAGACCCAAGCGTAAACCGCTACTTAAGAACATTATCATCGCTGCGAGAATTGTATCCAGATACTACTGTTTCGCAGGACCATTTGCATTTCCAGTCGGCTATCCCGAGTGATCACTCGTCAGCGCTGCTATGGCATTTGGATCAGATAAACGCTGCCGAAGCTTGGGATTTGGAAACCGGCAGTGGAGAGATTGTTGTCGGAGTTATCGACACGGGCTGCTCGATCGATCATCCGGATTTGGTCGATAACATATTTGTAAACCCATATGAGATTCCTGGGAATGGACTGGATGATGACAATAACGGTTTTGTCGATGATATCAATGGATGGGATTTCGTGGACGACGATGCGAATCCGAATGACCTAACCGGGCATGGGACTCACGTTTCCGGAATTGCCGGCGCTCGAGGCAATAACGGAATTGGCGGATCTGGAGTTGGCTGGGGCATAAAAATCTTGCCACTGAAAGTTGGCGATGCAGGCGGTCTTTCTAGTTCGGCCATCGCCGAGTCGTTGAGATATGTCTCTAAAATGTGGAATCTCGGGGTGAAGATCGTTGCCACGAATAATTCATTTGGATCGTCCGCACCGAATGATGTAGCCAGAAGCGAAATACAAAGCCATGAAAATTTGGGTATCGTGTTCGTTGCCGCTGCAGGAAATAGCGGCGAAGACATAGATACGCCTGGGAACTCTCAGTTTCCTGCAGGATTTCCCGAAAGCAATGTGATTTCGGTGGCAAGTTCGACGCAAGGAGATCAGCTATCAAGTGGAACTAACTTTGGTGTGGAAAGCGTAGATATTGCCGCTCCTGGACAAGAAGTTTATTCGACGAGCAATAACGACGACTACGAATTCCTAACGGGAACTTCGATGTCATCGCCGGTAGTAGCGGGAGCGGTAGCTTTATTGGCTTCGAGAGAGCCAGAGTTGAGCGGCACTGAGCTAAAAGAGCGCATCCTAGAAACCGCTACAACTATCGAAAGCATGCTTGGTAAAACGGTGACAGGCGGACGTTTGGATCTGCTGGCCGCCTTGGATCCGGAACTGAAAGATTTCCGATTAGATACGCCTGGTCATCCGGGGCATCTGATCGTTCTTCCTGATACGCGAATCCCGATTAAATTGAATGTGGAGACGTTGGAAGGCGCTGACATCGTAGCCGAGGTTTCGGACTCTGATGATGGAATCGAGATATCCCAAGATTCTGACGGAAACTTTGTCTTCCAGTTCTCGGAAGTGGGGCGCTATCGGGTGAATATTTCCGCGACCAAAAACGGTTTCGTTCGCAGGGCTATTAAACAGTTTATAGTTGGGTCTCCAGGGGACGTTAGAGATGGGTTGATCCATTCATGGGAGATGGAAGGTTCGGGTGCGACCTTAGTAGATTCTGCGGGGCAAGGAACTGGGGAGTTTCAAGGCGCAAATCGTGTGTCAGCTCCACTTGGGAAAGGGATCAATTTTGCTGGCTCATCCAGCCGAGTTCGTTTCGAAGCCCAGCCAACTTCAGTAGTGACGATTTCCGCATTTGTTCGATCGGACGACTTGTTGTCCAGCCCGCATCCACGTATCGTCAATATGCCGGACTACTACCTCTACTTCTCAACCAGAGGAGTAGCGAGTCTTCCCGATGGTAATTCGAACACGTTAAAGTTCTATTCGAATCGCGATGTAGATTTTGGAGTCTGGAATTCGCTCCCTGATACGGTAGTGGAGGGAGAATGGCTACACGTATTGGCCAGTTACGATAGCGCGGATTTGGCGAATACGCCTCGGCTATTCATTAATGGTCAAGAGCAGACGGTACGCGTTCAGCGACTGCCAGTGGGAACGCAAACGCTGGAAGGGGGCGAAGGCTTCTTGGGTGATCGGGGTGCGGGAGATCGCGCCTGGGATGGTCAGATGGATGAGGTTCGGGTTTACAACCGAATCTTGGGCCCAGAAGAAGTTTCTCATCTGTCCGCTCGCTATGCAACAGCCTACTGGAATCAATTTTCGATTTTCGAAAGCGTTGAGGAGGGATCCGTCGACAGAGTGACTCTTGAACTGAGGTCCGCTTTAGGCGAGGTTCCGAATGGCGATTTTGAATGGTCGCTGACAGAACAGATGGAAGGAGTTGAGCTTGGCGAGAATGGATCCCCGGTATTGGAGATCGTCGCTAACAAGAAAGTGAATACTTTCGTTCGACTGAAGGCAACCGGAGTGATGGGGACTCGTTATTACCATTACGATCTTCTGATGGATCCACCAGAGGTTAAATCTGGCATTTACACCGGAACGACGGGATCTGGTGGAACGGTCTGGGTGGAAGTAGATGAGAATGAACGTGGCGGATATATCACTATATCGGATACTGCTAGCGGTTTTTCGCGATCCAGAGAGCCGATCACTATAGACGCTTTGGGGAAATTTACTACATCAAGCGATTTCGATCAGGTTGTTTCCGGTGAAATCGATGGAGGGATTACCGGGAACGTGTCCGAATTGAATATTCAATTTAGCGGAGAATCCAAAGAAGAACCCGCTCGCATGACGGAATTCGAGGGATTCTTCGAAGGTGGTTTGATTGGCAAAGCGGGAGAGCCGATTGAGCTGCGCATTTTGTCTGACGGGAGTGTATTTCTATGGCTAAACGGTGACGTGTTGGATTTAGCTATGGGATCGGTAGACTCGGATGGATTTTTCGATCTGGAATCCGAATCGGGAGCTTTAATTCAAGGCTCGGTTGTTGGTGATTCACATTCAATAGAAGGCTCGGTTTCTCGCTCTCTTGAACCAGAATCAATGTATTTGAAGAATGAAGACCGCTCTTCGGAGAATGGCTATGTAAACCTTTCGACCCGAGGACTCGCTTCTGCGGGAGAGAAAACGTTGATTGGCGGTTTCGTGGTGTCCGGAGAAAATCCTCGCCAATTGCTATTGCGAGGGCTGGGCCCGGATCTGGCCAACCGAGGAGTGGTGTCTTTTGCGAGCGATCCCTCGCTTAAAGTTTTTCGGGGCCAAGAGGTTATTGCCGAAAACGATAATTGGGAATCAAATGGAGACCTTGAGAGTTTGATTGAGTTTTCGGAGAGAGTGGGCGCTCCGCCCCTGGCTTCAGGAAGTGCAGATGCTGCCTATTTGGGCGTGTTTGAACCGGGATTGTACACCGTGTTTTTGGAATCGCAGGAGCTCGAAGGTGAAGGTCTTTTCGAGGTATTTGGCGACGCTGCTGAATCTGAAAGATCGCTATTCAACCTATCAACGCGTGGCTATGTTGAGGGACGGGCGGCTCCGCTTATCATTGGATTCGTGGTGATTGGTTCAGAACCTAAGAAGGTACTTATTCGAGCTGTGGGTCCGGGTTTGTCGACATTGGGCGTAATTCAGCCATTGGCCGATCCTTCTATAGCAGTGTACCGAGCGAGCGATTCCATCGCTTTCAATGATAATTGGAGTGACGGATCAGCTCCGTTTTTAGAAGGGCGATCTGTACAGGGCTCTTCCCGTTTCTTGATGTCGGCGTTTGAGAGTTCAGGGGCGTTTTCTCTTGACCTTGGTTCTCGGGACGCGGCGATGCTGATCTGGCTAGAGCCTGGATTGTATACGGCTATTGTCAGCGGAGTGGAGGGTAGTTCCGGTATTTCCCTTGTTGAGGTTTACGAAGTAAATTGAATGTCTTCAAGGGACGCGGATCGGATCGCCACTGCAGTTTGCTAAAGATTAGCGAGGGTTGCTTTTTCTAAGTGGCGCCTATTGCCTCGTCGCTATGTTCGTAGACGAAACCAAGATCAAGGCAGAAGCTGGTGATGGGGGTCGAGGCTGCGTCAGTTTTCGGAGGGAAAAATTCGAGCCATTTGGTGGACCGAATGGTGGCGATGGCGGAAAGGGTGGCGATGTCATTCTCGAGGGCTCGGACAACGAAAACAATCTGACGCGCTATCGATTTCAACCTCATTGGGCGGCCGGTAGAGGCGAACATGGACGAGGTTCGGACCAAAATGGGGCTCAGGGGAAAAATTGTATGATCTACGTGCCTCCAGGGACTGTGGTCACCGATCTAGATACCGGAAACGTGGTCGCGGAGATCCTTGAGCACGGAGAGAGAAAGGTACTTTTAGAAGGCGGAAATGGAGGCTGGGGGAATAAGAAATTCAAGAGTTCGGTAAATCGAGCTCCCAAGCGGGCGAATCCGGGAGAGCCAGGAGAGAAAGGCGAATATCGGCTCGTTCTAAAGAGTATCGCGGATATTGGGCTTGTCGGCTATCCAAACGCAGGAAAATCAACGCTGACGAGCATGATTACCAATGCCCGTCCTAAAGTGGCTGCCTATCCGTTCACAACCCTTCACCCGCAGATTGGAGTGATCGAGTATCCAGAACGGTATCAAAGGCTGCAATTGGCTGATATTCCAGGACTTATCGAAGGAGCTAGCGACAATCGTGGACTAGGGCACAGATTTCTTAGGCACATCGAACGTTGCTTTCTTCTGACATTGATTATCGATATGTCCGGAATCGACGGGCGTGATCCGATCGATGATTATGACCAGTTGATGGATGAGCTGGGGGCTTACGATTCGACGCTGTTGAAAAAGCCAAGGCTTGTGGTGGCTAACAAAATGGACGAAGAGGCCGCTTTGCAGAATTTGAGGCAGTTCCAAGTGGCCCATTCGGTCGATATTCAGCCGATTTCCTGTCTGTCAGAGGAAGGCATACCGGAATTAAAACAACTTTTGTGGGAAAAAGTGTCTGAAGCTAAAGCCAAGGCGAAAGAAGCCGAGAGTTGATATGGCGGAAACGCCAACAACGACTCACTTCACTCAGCAACACTCAATCCCGCATTATGGCCAGTATCAAGCCACTCGTCATGCGCGCCAATCGCCTATTGGGAGCGACCTTGGTAGAGCAGGAGCTTGTTTCGATCGACGATCTCGACGAGGCCAACGACCGCATGGCCGAGCTCATGAGCGGTCAGTCGGATTCCCATCAAATCAGTCTCCTGTCAATTCTCGTTAATGAGAAGCAATCGTTGAGCGAGGATCAGCTGTTAGATATCCTGTTGGAGGAACATGGGCTGGGATTGATCGATTTGGCCAATATTCATTTTGATCCTGAGCTGCTAGGAAAACTCGATTTCAAAACCTGTTGGGCGACGCTCACTGTGCCGTTCGACCTGGTAGAGGATACAGTCTATTTGGCGACATCCTATTACTTGAGTCCTGCCGTACGTTCTCATTGGGAAGAGGCCTACAAGAAAAACGTCGTCTGGTACGCCGCGACGGTAGACTCGATCATGCGATTTTTGGAAGGATGCGAGAGCTCGGTGCCAACCGTGGCTGGAAATAATTAAACGCTATGCCACTTGGAAGATTTCAAGGAGCGATCGTCGACAACCTTTCGCGCCGTTCATTTCTCGATCAAGAAGAGTCGGAAACACTCAAATCAACCGACGAGGCATTCAACGGTAGCGCTTTTGACGAGCTTCTTTTGGGGGAATACAGGATTTCCCTTCATCAGCTGAATGTGGCCAAGGCGAATGCCTATGGAGTTACTCCGATAAATGTAAAGCGACTGGATATTAACCCAGGCACGTGGGAAGTCCTTGATCAAGAGTTTTGCGAAGAACACGGAGTCGTGCCTGTCAGCTGCGTAGCCGGCTACATCTCTGTCGCCTTTTCGAATCCTTTTGAGCTCTCTATCTCCAGCAAGATCGCTGAAATAAGTGGCAAGCAGGTAATCACGTTGCTCAGCCCGGAGCAGGATATTAAGGAAGTCCTGAACCAAGACGCAGCCGCCTCCAAAGAGTCGAAATTCGATGACGTCATGGAGGCTGTGGGCGTTGAATTCGAAGACGGGGAAGAAATTGATGAAGACGAATTGGAGGATGAGGAGTCAGCTCCAATCATCCAGTTGGCGAATCGGATTATTGAAGACGCTTATGTGCTTGGCGCTAGCGATATCCATATTGAGCCTCGCGAGATCGAATTGGTGGTTCGTTATAGGATCGACGGGGTGTGCCAGGAGAAATTGAAATTGCCGCCAAAAGTTGCCGGCTCGCTAATTGCCCGCATGAAAATCATGGCTAATCTGGATATCGCGGAGCGGCGACTGCCACAGGACGGGCGAATAATATTCAAACAATTCACGCGGAAAAATATCGATATCGATTTGCGTGTCGCGACGGCGCCATTGAATCATGGCGAAGGTATTGTGATGCGTATCCTCGATAAGCAGAAGTCGACAATGCCTCTGCCTGCATTGGGCTTTGCAGACGAGAATCTCGAGAAGTACCGCGATGTCATCAAACAGCCATATGGGATGATCCTTCACTGTGGACCGACAGGCTCCGGTAAGTCGATGACGCTCTACTCGGCCCTCAACGAGATAAGTACTCCTGGAATTGTAGTTAGAACTGCGGAAGATCCGATCGAATACACATTGGACGGTATCAATCAAATGCAGATGAACCGCCGGATAGGGCTGACCTTTGCCAGTTCACTGAGAGCATTTCTGCGACAAGATCCGGACATCATTCTCGTAGGTGAGATTCGGGATACTGAAACCGCTAACATCGCTGTTGAGGCCGCGTTGACGGGTCACTTGCTCATTAGTACTTTGCACACGAATGATGCTCCGGGTACCGTTGCCCGACTTACGGACATGAATATCGAGCCATTCATGATATCGTCGTCGCTATTGTGCGTTTGCGCTCAGCGACTTATGCGTCGAGTCTGTAAGACTTGCCGGATACAGTACGAACCAACAGGTCGCGAGAAAGAGGTTCTAGAGACGGGAATCGGCTGGAGCGGAACGATTTTCAAGCACAATCCCAAAGGCTGCCCGCGATGCAATAGTTCGGGCTACAAAGGTCGAGTGGGAATTCACGAACTGATGGTAACGGATGACAAATTGGTCGATGCCATCAACAAGGGTAAGGAAACTTCCGAGATCAAGAAGATCGCGATGAAGAGCGGAATGAAAACGCTCCATCAGGACAGTCTCCTCAAGGTAAAAGACGGAATTTCCACGCTTTCTGAAGCCCTCGCTACTGTGCCTGCCGACTTGTGAGGCTTAGCGTATTCGGTTCTGTAGGTCGAGGCTACAGCCTGCGTCATTCTACCTTACGTTTTGGCATGTGGTATAAAAACTAGTTTTTGCATTGAGAACACGGATCGCAGTTTATTGGGGACTCACTAAGGCTTGCAGAAGCTTGACCAAGATCCCAAACAATAACGCTATTCAACACCTGCTTCAGCGGTCGCCAATAGCAGTTTGGCTGGAATGCGGAATCGGTAGTTGGGGTTAACATACTAGAAACTGATTTCCAAGTCCGGCGTCACTAGGAAAACAGAAGGTACGGGCAGTTTCCCGCGACGGGAGTCGAAGTCTATGCCAAAAGCTTCCATGGCCTGATAGCGGCTATCAGAATAGAGTTGGTATCCGAGATCGTGCTTAGCGTCGGTTACATTGAGCGATTCTGGCTTGTCCGGGCTAATCGCTACTATCTGATAGCCAAGTTTTTTAAGGTCGTCCTCGATAGAGGCTAGTTCATTGAGCTGCGTATTGCAGTAGGGACACCAGCTTCCCCGATATAAAATCACTACCGATGAACGTCCGCCAAGGATTTCGGTCAACTGAACGTCGTTTCCTTCCTGGCCAGCCAGTTTAGCCTCTGGAACGGAAGCTCCGATGAGCAGCGGGGTGGCTTCGTCCGCGGATTTGCCCAAGGTCGAATTTGCGCCAAAAGCGAGAAAACAGGAGGCGATGATGATCGCAGGTTTAACGAGGAAACTCTTCATAATAGGTTTAGTTTAGGGAGAGATTTGAATGATAGTGTACTACGCATTCACAGATCAACTGAATGCCAAATTGTTGAATCAAATCTGGAGAATGCGACTCAACTCTCTCGCCTGCCTGAGGAAAATGGTTGTTTGCAATAGATTCGATTTCCTAGGGTTTACCGAATAGTGGAGGATATTCGTCGGTAAAACGAGCGATACTCTCTATTCCCAGGACATAGGTTGCGCGTTATAATTGGGGTAATCAAAATAGTTGCCTATGGAGTTCCCAGCAGTACAGAATCTAGTCGGTGCGACGCTCAATCCATTTGGATCACCAAAGAGCGGCCCATCCAGTATTACCGATCAATCTACGGAGCCAGTTGCCAGTGGCGAACAGTCTGCTACTGTTGTTTCCGATTTTGGGGGATCCCGTCGAGAAGAGTCAGCCGGTTCACAAGAAGTAGGCGTTCATCTCGATGAGATAGCCTAGTCGTTTGTTTTTACAATGCGAGTAGCATTCGAAGCGGTTTGATCCGTTTCAAATGCGAACCCGTTTTTAAACACTTAAGTTCCTATTTTATGAAGACGCCTCGACCTTTAATTGGGGCGGGGCGTCGCTTTGGAACGCGCCTAAACGTGGTTAAAACTCCGATGGCGCAAATGCTTCTACAAGCGCAATGCCACTTTCTCCAGCGGCTCCAGAAAGGATTACGGTATAAACACGATTGGGTTCAAGATCCACGACCATTGCGGAGTTGGGACTTCCAATGACGTAACCCTGAGAGTTGACAGCTGCAGCCACCAGTAGAATCTCTGCGACATTGTTTTCCGGATCGGTCCAATCATCATTGTCGAATAGGTTTTCTTGATTCGGAAATGTTTCCACAACTCGAATATTCGGATTCGGAAGAGCGGTTGCTCCGGCTGGCAATCCTACGCCAGGCCCTTGCGCTCGGATAAGCAGTTTTTGTGGTTTATCGCCTATCACTGTGAAACCTGCGATCATAACGGAATCCTGATTAGAGCCAACGAAAGCGCGGGTGGAGATATTGAAGAGAGAAACGTTCGCGTCGGGATTGCTGTGTATTGATTCATCGTAAACCTCGACGAGCCCAATGCCCGTTCCATTGTCGACGCCCCTGACGATCGCCGTGTAGACGCCTTCGGTGAGACTGGCTCGCATCGCAGCGTCGTTGGAGTCGGTTGGTAGATCGAACGCCCCGACTAGAGTCATAGCGTCCGCTAGTTCAGAAAGGCCACCCCATTCGGTATTCGGATTTTGGGGGATGTCGACTGGATTGGATTGTGGTGGGTTTTGGGTGAAATCCGTTTTAAAGAGTTCAACGGTTGGGTTTTCGATAGCGCCGGAGATGTTGTTTGGAGCATCGGCTAGCGTTGGTCCAACAGCTCGAATCAGAACGTCGAGTGGATCGCTACCAAGGATTGTGAACCCGGCTATCATGACTGAATCGCCCGTCAACACTTCGGATCTCGTGGAGATATTGATCAATTGCGAGGATCCAGATGAGTCCACTGTAGTAGCGCCGTTAATGACGATTCTCAAACTCGCCACATCGCTGTTGTTTTGAGAATCCTCGATTGTGTATTGGAAAGTTTCTTCGATGCTTTCGCCATCGTTAAGATTGGCGACGTCGGGATCGTCATTGTCGACCTGATATGCATAACTTCCGTCCGGAGCGATGACCAGGTAGCCGTGATATGTTTTGATGCGAGCGCCTACGTTGTCGGATTCGCCGTCTACTTGCGTTATGGTTAGCGTTTCTCCATCGGGGGCTCCATCATTGTCGAGCAAAGAGCCTTTTACGTATCCGCCGCCTTCGGTGATGGCGTCTTCATCATCGCCCGCAGTTACAGCAACGCCGTTGATGGTTATGGTTAGCGTAGCGGAGTCAGAGCGGCTCGCTCCGTCTATCGCCCGATAGATAGTGCTATCTTCAAGGGTCTCTCCGGCGTCTAAGGCCAGAACGGCGGCGTTTTCGTTGTCCAACTCGTAGATATAGTTGCCATTGGCTGCAATGGTAAGTGTGCCAAATGTAGTTGAAATTTGAGTGCCGACATTGCCTGCATCATCGTTGACACGGTCAACCGTCAGCGTTTCGCCGGTCGGCTTTTCATCATTGGTCAAAACGGATCCATTGACTGACGCTTCGCCTTCGTTTATCGAGTTCGTGTCATCGTTTGCGGTGACAGACTCAGCAGCGGCTACGGCAGTGACAGATAGTACGTCTCCCCATTCCATTTCATAGAAGTTATGCAGCATGCCTTGGGCTTGGAGCGAGACATCGCCGAGGGCCGAAGCCGTGAAGGCGAACGAATCGGCTCCCGGGAAAAATGCTGAGGTAGTGATCCCGCTCATGCTCTCTACGCCTGTGAGCATAATGTCGTCGAAATACCAGCCTACAAATGAGTCGGATCCCGTAAAGGCAGAGCCGCCTGTGTTATCATACGCAAACTGAATGTGGATTGTTCTGCCTTCAAAGGCTGATAGATCGACTGTTTTATCAAAAAACGAGTTTTCGTCAGTACTGCCGCTATCAGAGCCTTGCGGTGTTAGCCCCGCTTGGGAGAAAACGTTGAGCCAGGATACGCCATTGTCCAAGGAGATGTTAACCTTAGCGATTTGCGAATCGGTAGCTGCTCGAACCATGCTCTTAAACGTAAGTTGGCTATTTTCTCCTATGACATACGTGTCAGGGAACGTAATCGATTGGTTTGTGCCTATTTCATCGGTTGCTAGATGGAAAGCATTGCCGCTAGGATTCGAAGCCGGTGGAGCTTCGAGTACTGTGTATTCACCGAATTGGCGAACGGTTACTCTGCTCTTGAATTGTGAATCTGATTCACCGTTGTCTGCATTTTCATTGAGGCCCCCTGGTGTTGTCATGAACGAACGAAATCGAATCCCTGTAACGTTTTCGTTAGTTTGGAGAGTAGCGAAATCGGGCAGGTTGACATCGAAATTCGTGGGCGTTCCAACTTCGACCTGAGGTGGTCCCGCGACAGTTGTTACGGTAGTTTCTCCAGTGGTTGGGACCTCGGGATCGAATACGATAACATCGTATGTATAGCTCGTTTGCGGCGCGTTTTGAATCCCGTCGATGGTGACTTGGTAAGTGACGTCGCTGACGGGTTTTGGATGGGTGTGACTTTCGTTTGCGTTCAGGCCGTCGTAAACCCAAACAAGCGTGTTATCTCCTAGAGAGCCGGCGTTTGGATCGTCGGGATCGGGATCCAAGACTTCTAGGGCGACATTGATTGGAGATCCGTCTCGCGTCATGGTGACGGTCGCATTCTTGAAATTGGCGTCTTTGATTGAAAACGACCATCTGGGATAGACGTTGTGATAAGGGACGTAGCCTTCCTGTGGAAAGGCGACATAGGCGAAATCAGTAGTAGGATGAGCTCCAAAGTTCAGGTTGGAGAATATATGGATTGCGTTGGCTCGACGAACCTCGGTTGGATTTCCAGGGATATTCGCTTGAGTTTCAGCTGGTATTGCAGCTGCCGGCGTATCTCCGGTTCCCATTTCTTTCATCGGTGGAAAAAGTAGCCAGCGTCGATGTCCAACGGAGGTATTTCCGGATCCCTTGTCTTGCATGTATTCGTTTACGGATCCAGGTCCATAGGATCCTATCGCCAAATTGGAATCTTGAGCTCCCTGAACACCCTCAGCTGAAAGATAGTTTTGAAATCCGGCAAGATCGGGGAAGTGGCCTATATTGTTGTTCCCCCCCATTATCAGAGCCGTCAATTGGGCGATGCGGCTCAACTCTTCTTTAAACTCAACATCTCCTGGTACGCCGGCCATGGCTCGGTAGTAATTGATGCGCAGCAAAGTCGCTTCTTGAAATAGCGAGTTCGTTTCTCCAGCGAGAGGTGTGACCGTTTCTGTTGTTTGTGTACCAGTCCCTGGAAAGGGGCTAAAAGAGCCCGTCCAATCGATGGTGGCGTACTCCGATGCCCAGTAGATGGCGTTAAAGAATGTTCGAACCTCTTCTCGATTCGAGTTGTCGACCTCCAGATCCACTCCAAGATCGATATCCTCGGCTAAAACCTGGAAATCTGAGAGCGTCTCCAGTTTGATCTGCAAGTCTTCTCGGTCTTCAGGCAGCAGTATCGGCTGAGCGATCGAGAGCTCCAGCAACCCAAAGGTGAGAAGCAAAAAGAGAGTATGACGGGCGGACGACAGTTTCATAAAGATAAGTTGGCTAAGATTAGCAGTGTCGAGGCGGGGCAATCCCTTCTTAGGATTCCCTGAAATCGAATGGATTCTCTAAATAAATGCAGTTCCAAAACGGCTCCTGTCCTAAATCGTCACATCCTTTTACGAATTAATCACTTTGTTGTCTGAATCGATTATTCGTGGAAGGAGAGCGCGTGCGCAGCTTGTTCAAGCGGGCCTCTTTCTAACAAGTGGCTTTAAGGATTCGTGGATAGGTAGGTAGGACCGTCTCAGTCCTCCAATTCCACATGTTACTCAAGACGGACGACCGAGCCCTTCGACTAGGCTCAGGCTAAGACCGGTCCTCCCGATCTCGCGAAACGAGTTCGCAACCATATTCTCAAGGTAGGGCTGATTGTCCCCAATCAGCCGCCAGACGGTCAGTTCGATATCGCCAGCTGTCGGAGCGTCCCGCAGCGCGCGGGACGCTCCAACACTCGACTATTACGTAAATTGAAGCCAATCCGCGACGGGAGAAGACGCCCTGCGCGAAATAGGCCCTGGCTTCAGGGAGCTCGAGCGACTATCAAAGCCTTGTCGGTTCAAACGGCGAGTCGGGGGCCGTTCCGAGAACCTGCGCTCTCAGCTTGGCTCTCAATGATCTTACGACCGATTCGTAGGCGGAATCGTTGGCCAGATTGGTAAACTCTCCTGGGTCTTGAGCATGGTCGTACAACTCGATTCCCTGCTGTCCTTCGTTCCACTCCGTATAGCGCCAGCGATCCGTGCGAATGCTGGCTCCCATGACTGGCAGTCCATCACCAGGACGCAGTACTTGGGTGAAGGCTTCTCCGTGCCAGTTCCGCTTCGGGTCTTCGAGCAAAGCGACGATGCTTTTACCTTCGATCTCATCGGGCGTTTCGAGTTGGCAAAGTTCGGCGACCGTTGGGTAGAGATCGACGAACTCCACGATTTCCTGGCTGGCCGTCCCATTTCCTAGGGCTCCGGGAGCATAGAAGATCATGGGTGCCGAGGCGGACTCTTCGAATAAACAGCGTTTTTGCCAAATTCCCTGATGCTCTCCAAGATGATAGCCATGGTCGCTCCAAAAGACGATTATGGTACGTTCCATCAGATCCATGGACTCCAGAGCGTCTAGCAGGCGACCGACCTGGGCGTCGACGAAACTGACGCTGGCGTAGTAGGCTTGTTTGGCTTTGAGAACGTCCGCTTCGTCTATGCCATAGTTGGGTATAGGGCAATTATGAGCAAAGGCGACTTTCGGGATGTCCTCGCGATCATCATCGGGAGCGTAAGGCATTTTGATCTTTTCCAGTGGATACAGGTCCCAGTACTTCTTTGGAGCGACATAAGGCGTGTGTGGCCGAAAAAATCCAACGCCGAGAAAAAAGGGCCGATTACGATTCTCGTCCATCAGTCGAATGGCTTCAGTCGTGATCATTCCATCGGTTTGCTCTTCATCCGTTCCTTCTGCCGCGAGCCAGCTCAAGGCGGCGCTGATAGGGCGATGAGGCTCGAGATTGGTGATGAGGCGCTCTTCCTCAACGTCGCGCCCCTTTGGATTCACGACCTCATCCCAGGACTGAGGATCGTCCAAGCCATTGGTTCCGATTTGGCGCGGGACGCCGTAGTGATAGAGTTTGCCCACGCGCATCGATTTGTATCCGTTTTTTCGAAACAATTGAGGCAATGTGACCACATCTGGTTTCTCGTCGCGAAAGTGGCGGGACAAGTCGTAGACTTTCAATGTATCGGGCCTCAGGCCGGTGAGCAAGGAGGCTCGGGTAGGGTTGCAAAGCGGAATTTGGCAGTAGGCGTTGTCTAACCGTACGCCCATGTCCGAGAGCCGATCGAGGTTCGGAGTGACGGCTATCGGGTCGCCATAACACGCGATTGCTTGAGTGAGATCGTCGGAAGCGATGAACAATACGTTGAGGGGCTTTGAGGGCTGCCCAATTAGGTTAGCGAAGCCAAAAACTAGGCTTGAGAGTAGGGTTGAGAATTTGATTGAGGTCATTAGGGAGTATGAAAGGTATTCAATGTGGTTGCATTGGGTCAATCATTGGCTTGGGGAAAGGAATTTTCAGGTGTCGGTAAAACGGCGTATCAGGAACTGTAGACGCTGGTCGCCCCAAAAAACGTGCATGAATCGTATGAATTTCCTATGGTAGGGCGGCTTGTCCCAAGCAGCCGAATATGCGTTTGGGGTTCAAAACGGCTGACTAGGGACAGTCACCCCTACTATGGAATCGGTAAAGCGCTCTCGCGAGCGATACATCTGTTCGCCCTTTATTTGTTTGCCCGAATAGCGGAGCTTTCAAGAATTCGCCTAATCTGGTTTGTCCTCCTTCCTCTGCTAAATGCTCAAAACGTTTATCCACACTATCGTAATTATCCTGATTGCGCTATCCGCTCTCCTGTACATTGATTCGGGATCATCCGATGGCGACGCGTTTCCAGCGCGCCCGGTGAGGGTGATTGTTCCGTTTAATCCAGGTGGAGGGACGGACACCTATGTGAGGATTTTGCAAAAAGCGATCAAGGATAACGATCTCATGCCTCAGCCCTTGGTCATTCTGAACAAGCCAGGAGGTGGAGCTACGATAGGGAGTACCTATGTAAAGGATGCCAAGAATGATGGATACACGCTGCTTTGCTTACACGAGGCGTTGCTAACATCGAAAGTAACGGGCCAGTCGCCTCATGGACCGGAAGCATTCGAGTCGGTAGCGGCCACGGGAGAGAATGATATGCTGATCATTGTTAATGATTCGGCCCCATTCCGGACGATGAAAGCGTTTATGGACGAAGCGAAGTCGCGACCGGAGACGCTAAAGTTTGGCGTTAACTTCGGTACGCCAACCCACTTCGCAGGTATTCAATTAGAAAATACCGCTCCCGGAGCTCGGTTTCGCTTGGTGTCAGCAGGGGGAGGCGCCAATCGGCTAGCCGCTTTAATGGGCGGGCATCTCGATGCAGCGATTTTTTCGGTGGGTGAATTCGTGCGTTTCCGCTCCAATGGCTTGAGAGCCTTGGCATATCTTAGGGAAGAGCGGCACGAGGAGTTTCCGGACATCCCGACGGCGGAAGAATTGGGCTATCCAGTCAACAGCAGCAATTTGCAATACTGGTGGTATCCAAAAGGCACGGATTCCGAGATAGTCGATTACATGGCGAATATTCTCAAAAAAGCCATGGAAACCGAATATGCGGTGAACCGGTCCAATGAATTGCAGATCGAGCCGCGAACGATTGTCGGGCAGGAGCTGCAGGATCGAATCGATCGCAAAATGCGCCTTTTCGGCGAGATGAAAACTGCGGAACGATTGGATTTGCCTGATGTGGTGTTTTGGGCGTTCGTATTCGTAGCGGTATTTGGGGTGACCGTGTTCATAAAGAGGAAATCGAATGAAACAGAAGCTGCAATCGCGAGCGAATCACTGACATTGCGATTCGATAAGGCATTTGGAGTTGTCGGCATGTGCGTGGTTTACGTTTCTCTAATGGGCTTCGGCATCGCTACTTTCGTATGGGCGACATCGCTCTTCCTAGTGGTGAGCGGGTTGTATCTTACGAACTTTGACAAGAGGCGATTGCTTCCAGTGTTTGAAACCGCCTTCCTGTTGCCCTTCGGGCTTCACTTTGTCTTCACTAAGCTATTTGCCATCCAACTTCCCTAGGCATCCATGGAGTCGATACAAGCAGCCGCCAGCTACATTCTTAGCGTTCAGGGAATCGCCTTGATCGTATTGGGGACTGTGCTGGGCATCACTATGGGCGCTATTCCCGGTCTGACGGGCGCCATGCTAATCGCTCTTACGCTTCCTCTGACTTTCAGCATGGACCCCATCTTCGCCTTCATCTTGTTGATAAGCATGTATGTGGGAGCCGTCAGTGGTGGTTTGATTACAGCCACGCTTTTGAGGATGCCTGGTACGCCGGCTTCGATCATGACGACGATGGACGGGTTTCCCATGGCTCGGTCTGGCAAACCGGGTAGGGCTCTCGGATTGGGGATAACGGCATCCTTCGTGGGTGGGATGATTTCCTGGGTATTCTTGATAACCCTCTCGGCCCCCATTGCCCGCTATTCAACGAAATTGGGGCCGTTCGACTTTTTCTCGCTCGTGCTTCTGGCCCTCGTCTTGATCGCCTCAATTGGCGGAAAATCGTTGAGTCGATCCTTTTTTTCCGCGTCGCTAGGTGTTTTGGCTTCGTTGCCGGGTATCGATAAAGCGACGGGGAATCTGCGTTTGACCTTTGGCTACGAGGAACTCAACGGCGGATTGAAACTATTGCCAGTGCTTATTGGCATGTTCGCCATCAGTCAAATTATATCGGACATCAGCCGTATCAACGAGAAGATTACGGTGATACCTGTAAATCGGGCTCGAGAGATCTTCTTCAAACTGCGGGATTGGAAGAGGCAAGCAGTTAACCTGATTCGATCGTCGCTCATAGGGACTTGGATTGGCATCCTGCCTGGAGTCGGAGCGAATATCGGGTCGGTGACGGCTTATAGCGCAGCCCGTTCCGTCGCGTCTCCTGAGGAGAGGGAGAAATTCGGCAAGGGATCTGAAGTAGCCATCGTCGCTTCGGAGTCGGCTAACAATGCC
>NZNM01000083.1 GCA_002694885.1 Opitutaceae bacterium
ATGAGAAAACTATTAGCTACAGCATTTGCGATGGGATTCCTAGCGCTAAACTCAAGCCTTCAGGCAGAATCAAAATTGACCGAGGAGCAGAAAGAAGAAGCCCTAGCGAGATTTGAAACGCTCCAAGAAAAGCTTAGTCTTACGGATGAACAGTCACCAAAGGTTGAAGAAATAAACATGACTTACTTTGAAGAACTGAGAGAATTGCGTGAATCTGGGTCCTCGAGGCTTAAGAAGTACAGAGAATTCAAAGTAATAAACTCGAAGAGAGATAAAGCGATGAAGGCCGTTCTTTCAAAGGAGCAGTACAAAGTATACAGTGATTTAAAGAAGGAAAGGCAGTCCTTTAGTCTCACCTCCAAATCAAATCGGAGCAATTGAGGTAGCGGAGCGAAGATGGCGGAGCAACTTCCTATCAACGCCCCAACGCCCTAAAAGTGCCTTTATGACGCCAATACGTAGAGCCTAATATAAAAAGCTCCTAATTATTGGTGGCAGCATAGTGGCTGTCATCCTGTTATTCATCGCTTTTCTTCCAACGATCATGCAGAGCTTGGTAGTTCGCCCAGACTACGACGGGCCGACCTACAAGGTCGAAGGCGGGTTAGATGTCTCAATGCTTCCACTTGTCGCAAACTCGATACTGAGAAACTCCGCTTCTATCTAATAAATCCTTTAGTGATGTTAGGAATTACGCGCGATTTATTCAGCTAAGGATTTCTTGAGAATACATAAAATGAAAAAACAAGATTTGAGGAAGACTATTTATAGCTCTCTAGTATTTCTGGCATCCTTGTCGGATCTCCTAGTCGCAGAAAGCTTTCCACAGCGTTTGTCATTGGAGAACCTGTCCTCCCAGACGATTAAGCTATCGCTGACACTTCCTACACCTTCCAACTACGAGCTGCTGCAAACCGAGGATTTTAGTTTATGGAGTGAATTTACTTCGGGAATAGCCAGCGAAAACCCGATTCTGTTGGAGGTTCCAGTGCCCTCGAGCCCCCTGTTTTTTCAGGCACAGTGGTCTATTGATGAGTTTACAATCTCGATTGATGCGCCTCCTTTCCCAATCAAGGTCGGCGATGAGACCACCCTGTTGTCTCAGGCGACTTCAAGAGGTCAGCCAGTATCTGGATTAGGAATTCGTTGGGCAATCGATCGTACAGATATTGCTTCGGTCAATGCAATGACAGGGCAGGTCAATGCACTCAGTCCCGGGGTCGCTACAATTACTCTGGAGAGCGAAGACGGGACGCTTGTGACCCGCAAACTCGTTGTTGTCGCAAATCACAACAGCGCCCCTCAAGCCTTAGATGCGTTTTTTGGTCTGGATGACGCCTTGCCTATATTTCTTTGTTTCCAAGCCATTCAGGGTCCATTGGATGGAATGCCTATTACCTTTACGCACAGTCTGAATCCTTCCGATGTCACACCGGATAAGTTTCGTGTAATAACGGCTAGTGGAGCCAATTTGATGGTAGAATGCGCAACGTTAGTCCCTGCTGTGGATGGTAATGAGAACAAGACGGTTTTATTAATCGGCGATCTCGGCAACGAGCAAGTGGACCCGATCGACCCGCCCCGCAAAGTATTGGTCGTGGGTGACCTTTTCACTGCAGAGGACCAACCTGGTGGACCACAAAACCTGGTGGGAGCAGAGCTCGAAGTCGTCAGTCTGTTCGATTTTGTTCGTTATGCCTATGCCGAAGTAATTCCTGAAGAAAAGTGGGGACAGAGCGTGCCAGCGGGAGCACCTGCAGGCGCTTCTATTTGGATGGTGCAAACAACCTGGCAGGGAGGAATTACCCCCATCAATGGTGATACCACGGGTGAAACAGAGCGTCAGTTTCAACGAATCGGCATGGCACAGGATGATGGGAAAGTAACTCCGGTGATCCCATTTGCGATCACCGACCTTGGTGATAATGATAACCACCACGAGCTCTGGGTGGCAGGCTCTGGGGTGCCTTTATGGGTGGAAATGGATTCAGAAATCGTGCAAGACCCTCGCGGCGACCCCAACGCGGCAGATCGAATCTTCATTGCTCACCCCTAATTTGAACCTCGGCATATAGAGGGATCTGATTGCGAAGTTTCTTTTTCTGAGCTGGGTAGAACGGTAAAGTTCTAAGCCTTTAAAAGAGTTGGTAAGGGAAACCAGGTCCAGGCCTGTTGGTGTTTTATGAGTCTTCTATTCTAGAAGGCCGCATCCCAGACCTTCGACAACTTGGATTCGCCTGTGGGTCCTCGTAACCTTAATACAACTACATGATTTCCGACGGACTTATATTGATGAACGGGATTCGCTTCTGTCGAGGTCACCACGTTAATATCGAATATCGCTGCGATCTTCTGGTGCTGATTGATCGCATCTCCCGTTCCTTTCCAGCCGTGATACTTGTTGGACTGCCCCGTCAAGTGCATCACTTGGATTTTGTCAGCTGCCATAAGATGGGAAGCGAGCGATATGATTAAAAAGAAGAAAAGTCCAAATCGGTTCGTCATCAAGAGGGTTGTAGAATGCCGAACGGCTCGCGCTCCTGGCAACCGCAATCTTCTGCATAACGATGAGTGAAGCTGAGCCAAGCCGACTCAAACAATTCAGCAACCTGTAACAGTGTCATCAACGCCTACATTCTATGCCCGTATTCGCTCCCCACCCTAATTATCTCTCCCAAAAAAAGTTCTATGGTTTCTCTAAAATGAGATTCGCGAGATAAATTGCGGTAATAGATTCTCCATCCGAGTTTTTTTCGTGACTGGAATACCAGGATACAAGGCCGCTACCATCGTCGAGCTCGACAAATCCGGGATAGGAATTATCGCCGCCGCTGGGAAGTTCGACGATCGGGGAAAGAGCTTCGTCAGCCAGCCAATAGAGAGCTGTCTTTGGTCCGTTTTCGGTGTTTCGGCGTCCACCGACAAGATATCGAGCGCCCCATCGGGCCAGCATAGGTCCGCCAAGATAGGTCGGTAGATCCACAATTTTTTTTTCCGTCCAGGGAGGCGCTGCAGTGCCCAGTTGGGCCGTGTCAGATCCACATCGACTGATTGCTAGCAGGCTTCCGTTCTCTTCAAAGAGAAAGGCGGTTTCGTTTCCCCGGTCGGCTTGGAAAAGAGAATGAAATCGCCAGTTAAGTCCGTCTTCACTTTCGAGCATGGCGGACTCGACGATCGAAGCCCCTCCTGCGCCGGACTCCTGCTCCGAGTAGTTTCGCTTGCGGCGAGCACAAAGGTAAGCTTTCTCGCCATGGGTGGCTGCCCTCCAAATGTAGTGGCCGTAAGTGCCTTCCAGCTGGGTGGGTTCGCTCCAGCTTTCGCCGCTTTCCGAATAGACAGCATATCCCAGATGCTTGTTGAGATCGTAGTCCTCACGCGGAAGGGTGTCGTCGCCACTCCACCAAGTTCCCGTGTAGGCGAAGAGCTTGTCTTGAAAAACCATGAAGTGAGGATCGCGGGTATCGCGCCGCGGAACGGAAAAACGATGGACTTCCTTCCACTCCAGCGCGTCCGAGCTGCAAAGGATTCGAACCGAAGACGTGGGATGCACCATGTGCCCATCAGGACAGCTGCGAAACGTGAGCCAGAATTTTCCCTTCCAACGAATAAGATCCGTGAACGCGTTGTGCTCTCCGTTGTGATAAGCCCGACGAATGTTCGTCACCTCAACCTGAGGAAGGGTATCAACGGCGGAAAGAATGGACATGAGTCCAATGGGAAGAAAAATCCAGGCTAGCCTCATATTTTGAGCTATAGAAAGCAGGTGTGTCTTCGCAATCCTAAAATCGCGCGGACAAACTAGTGAGCATCCATTACCTGCCTAGAAAATCTTATAACTAGCCTGTCACTATTTATATGAACTTCCTTGAGGTTGGAACATATCGTGTATTCGAAAATCAACTAGTGCTCTAAATAAATTAATTTCGCACTTTCAAAACGGAACGCGACATTGTGGCAACAAGTCATCTACGTTTTCAACAAGCCCATATCCGTTTTGCTACTACCGAATTGGCCTTGGTCGATATTGAACTTTTGGAGCAGTTCCAGGTAGAGATTGCACAATGGAGTGGGCTTTTCGAGTACGGTGTGGGCCTGATGGCGATAGCGGTCATAATGGTGGCATGAAGGTCGGTTGTCGTCACTCGATTCTCGACAGCGACTAGCGGGCACTCATCCGCTGTCTTGCCATACAAAAATCCCTTCTTCATGCCTCCGCCGAAGAGAGCCACGCTATTCGAAAAATTGGGACAATGATTGGATCGATCCCTCATTCGGCCTCTACGCCAAAGTGGTGAAGGACGTTCCTAACTAGCTTGCTCAGGTTCTCGTCGCGATAGAGACCCCACCCCGTCGCGATGGAACCCGTGTGGAACACGCGCCCGCCTTCGGGGCGTTCCCAGTAAATGATCTCGGCTATGGTCTCCTCACCGCCAACCCGCGGTTGGTGGCCCTCGGCGTTGAAATCGAGGACGTGGCGTTCATGGTGACCGCTCGCGACAGTGACGATCCCTTCGGGTTCGACCAATCCTTTGATAGCCGGATCCGCCGTGGCACGCTGCAAAGTCGACAGTCGAACATCGAACTCATGGCCGACAGCGCCCATGTCCTCACTGATGTATCCGAAGGTATCTCCCTGCTTCAGTCCGATCTCGTGAGGCTGGTTGAATAGGAAATGGTCCGGTTGATCCACCCGATACGATGGAAACGCCCCACCCCACCCGATACAGGTAAGTCCAACTATTTTCCACGCCGGGTATCCGCAGAAGCGCATCAGACTACCGCGCTTGAAGTCGTGGCTGTGATAGAGCTCGCCGACCTGAGCATTGGATCGTCCGCCAATCCTGGTTCCAAACTTCCGGCATTCCATCACTTCACCTGTATCATCGAAGCTGACACGCCAGAACATGGTGTTGCCCGACATAACCACAGCCGAGCCGCCTGCCTTGAGATAGTTGTCGAGACCTTCGTAGGCAGGGATCGACCAATACTCGCTATGTCCGTTGATCAATACGGCCTGGTAGCCCTTGAGAATCTCCGGATTTCGATCGAGATCGTGGTCGGTGATGACGTCGTACTCGTAGCCGTGCCGGTCGAGCCATAGATGCAGGAAGCGCTCGCCACGCAATAGGTGGCTGTATGTCCCATACTGATAAATCTTGTTCGGGCCCGCCGCCGGCCAGGGCAGCTTCAATCCGATCTTGTAAGTAGGCTGCCCAGCGCGGTGATCTCGGTAGCCGCTATAGGTCGCGGCATCCGCGTGACTGGTCTCGAGTCCTTTAGTACCCATGTTGATTAAACCGGGAGAGTGATTTTCCGGAAATGGAGCCGAATTGTAACCCAGCCAGGTATTGGAGGATACAAGTAAAAGGAGCGGCGCCTTAGGCCGCGACTCCGGTCGCCGAACGATGAAGGAGGTGAAGTACTGTTTGGTTTCGCCGTCAATCTCGAAATCAAAGCGTCCGGCATAGACCCCGGACTTGGCGTTGGCTGGAATCGTGAACCGATGGCTGACATCCCAGCGGGCGTTGTAGAGTTCGTCGGATGCCAGACGCAGTCCGTGACCGCGGTTCGGATCCTTAGTTGGATCGTATGACGTATCGTGACGGCCAATCTCCGAGGCATCGAAGCTCGGTCCTCCGATCATCCAGGTGCCACGGTTGATAATTCGACCATGACGGTCATGAGTACTCGTATCCGACACTTGGGTACCTCGCTCTTCTGAGAAAGACCAGCAAGCCAGCACGGAACCACCTCTGGGCGACGTTAGGCCCCGGTCCGCGAATCGCTGTCGAATCTGCCTTTCGCTTAGTGCCCTATCATAAATTACACATTGAGCGAGATCGCCGTCGTAGAAATCCGATGCCTTGCCTTGCTTGCCAAAGGCGCCCAGCCGGAGCGCGGTTTTCCCAGGTCGCGCCTGACCGGAAAAGGGAAACTCGGCTGCCAAATTGCCGTTCACGTATATGCGTTTCGTCTCTCCGTCCCAGCTGGCCACTACGTGATGCCATTTCTGAACATCGATCAAGCCCGGCTCCGTTTGGTGCATCGCTTCGGACTCCTGTGTGGTCTCTTCTTTTGTGACGAATGCAATGCGACCTTCGTTGAGAAACAGGCCGATGCCGATGCTATCTAGAGAATCGCCCTGAGTAATCAGCCCTTGCCGTCCCTGCAGCTTGAACGGGCGGATCCATCCTTCCAGGGTGAACTCGGCCAAAGGAGCGTCGACGGGCAGTCCCTTGGGTACATGGACATATGATCCGGGATGAATCGGTTGGGCTTGAGAATGCGCGACTTGAATCTTTTCCAGAACGGGATCTTCGTCTCGATTCTCGGGATCCGGCCCGAGTCGAACAAGCGACAACTCATAGGAAACCGCGCTGCTGACCCGGAATTCGATCTCCTCGCCCGCAGCAATGCTCTTCTGGGCGTAAGCATGTAGACCGGGCAGGTTCACCGGTTGATGCTCAGGAATTTTCGATGTCTCCTGGTTGCCCTGCCCAAAGACATTGGCAACGCCGATCAAGCAGATTGCGAGGCTCAAGCTCGCCAACATACGTCTGAACAGATTCCGGACGCGTTCTCCCATAATCACTTTCTTAAATCACTATCGTCAAACGCAGGGTGTTGAGGGTCGCCGCCGGAGATGAAGTACGCCAACAAATCGAGGACGTCGTCTTCGCTCATGGTATTGATTAGGCCCGGCGGCATCATCGAGATGGGCGAGGCTTCAATGGATACAAGATCATTGACGTTAACCGAGGTGGTCGCGCTGGGATTCATCATATCCGTATTCACCTGATAACGGTCCTCACCAAGATTCATAATACGGCCACTGACCACGGTTCCGTCTTTCAGATTGAAATTGGTCGCTCCGTATTGGTCGCTGATTTCCTTGCCGGGATCGATAATGGACTCAAGCAAGTCGTAGGCACTGAACTTGCCTCCTGCAGAAGACAAATCCGGACCGACAGCGCCGCCTTCTCCTTTAAAACGATGGCAAACGTAGCAGGTGCCGGCTCCAGCCATTTTCCGACCGTTGGCAAAGTCACGATTTGCTTGTACGCCCGTGTCTAAACCGTCTCCAAAATCCTTCAAAGTCCAGTTCTTCACAAAGGATCGGGGCTCAAGCGTAAACTGGGGAATGCTGCTCTTGGGTTGCGTTTCAATCAGCTTCTTGAGGGCAAGCGTCATCTCCGCCTCGGGGACCGATTCCGTCGCATGCTTCTTGATGTCGGCCAGATAATTGGCGAGACGGGCGCCGCCCTTATAGTTGCCAGATAGGGCAAACCACTTGAAGTAGGTCTCGCGCAGCTCGGGAGTCCAACCTTCCTTGAGGTGGCGAAGATTGATAGCATAGCCGATCTGCTCTTCCTGTCCGGAAGCGTTGGCAAGGAGCTCCATGCCGCGTTCGACGGCAAAGGGAGCATTCAAATACGCGGCCATGGCGGAAAGGTCGCGATTCTCCTCAGGAGTTTGAGCTGGGTAAACGCCATCGAGCCATGTGATCAGCTTGGCTCTGTCCCTTGCGCTTGGTTCCCCACTACGGGTCAAGGTCAGTGTGACGCTACGCAGAACATCCAAACGCGTCTGGCGGGAACTTGTATTATTGTAGTCGATACTCGTTACCTTATCGAGGATCTCGGATGCCGAGTTCTTGGCGTCGACGCGAGCAAGAGCGATCATGGCGGCGGTACTGACAACGAGATTGGTCTCGTCCTTGAGCCTCCCCTTCCAATTGCCCACAGGCTGTTTCTCAAGCGCCGCCCGAGCCGCGTGACGAATGCCGCGGTCCGCAGAACCCAATGAGCTCCAAATGCGGTCGATTTCGGAACGACTCGCATCTGCAGCGCCCTCTTGCAGATGAGCCTCCAATGCGCGGCGGGCCTGGCGTTCGGATTGGCCGCCAGAGACGGATCGCGCGGGTGCAGTGGATTCGTCGCCAACGTAGGTCACCCGGTAGAGCCCGGATTGGACGCGACGACCGCCCACCGTGATGTACATGGCGCCGTCAGCCGGATTTACGAGAAGGTCCGTGAGCGGCAAGGGCTGGGCGGAGGCAAATTCCTCAACGGTTGCCGTATAGGTCGACCCTTTAGGTTCGAGGTGGACGGCATACAGCTTGCCGTAGGACCAGTCGCAGGCGAAAAAAGCGTTTTGGTACTTGGCTGGAAATTTGGCTCCGTATCCAAAGCTTACGCCTGTTGGCGAACCTGGGCCGACGTCCACGACAGCCCCAAAGGTATCCGAGCAGAAATCCATGAACTTACCGGAGCCGGTTCGCCATCCGTAGTCGGCGCCGTCGATAACGTGATTGACGCGCGTCGGGCGATACCAAGGCGTGTTGAGGTCCCATTCCATGTCGGCGTCGTAGGTGAATAGCTCCCCTTCCCGATTGAAGGCAGCGTCGTACTGATTGCGGAAGCCGGTAGCGACGATCTCCCAGGTTTTGCCTTCCGGATCGATCTGGGCGATGTGTCCCAGCGGGGCTTCCGCGCCCTTCATGAAATGCTGCAAGGACGGCAGAAGTTGATCTTCTCCCCATACTTCAGGCACGCGCGAATGGCTGTAGTCGGCAGGAACTTTCGTCTGGTTGCCAATCACGACGTAGAGGTGCTTGCCGTCTGGGGCAGGAATAATGGCGTGCGGGCCGTGCTCGCCTGCCGTGAGGCCGAGCAATTTGAGCTCCACCAATTTGTCGAACATGTCATCGCCATCCGTATCTAGCAGGCGAAAGACGCCGCAACCACTGGAACTGTTACGCGTACTGACGACCACGTAAAGACTGTCGAAGGCATAGCAGAGCCCTTGCGCGTGGCCAATCTTCGGGAGCTTGGCGAGTTCTTCCGTCATGGGCTTGGGAGCCGTTCCGGTGATATATCTACGGGCCTTGGCCCCTGACGTGGAATAGGTGATCTGCTGGATGCTCGCGGGATCGACGCGTTCGCCCAAGGCCGGGATTGGGAAACGATACAGCCCACCGTGCTGGTCGCTGACGATCAAGCGTCCCTTGTCGTCCTGGCACATAGCCACCCAGGATCCTTGATCATCTCGCGGCACGGAATACAAAAGCTCGATCTTGAATCCCTCGGCCAAACGGATCCGCTCTGGCGGCGTTGCGCTGCGCTGGGCGTACCCAGAACTGGCGAAGCATGCAACAAACGATAGCATGCCAAGAATGAGGGCGTGTTTCATATTAGACCATACCGTCATACTCAGCCGTATACACAACATTGTTCTTATCTCCTTCATAGACCTATGTTTCCTAGTTCATTCAATTCTTCACTCCCGAAACGATCGATTCGCTATTTCAGCGATTCCAAGTAAGCGATTAGATCTCTAAATTCCTCGATGGCCATGGATTGAGGCAGGCCTTCGGGCATGAGCGAATGCTCCATGGCTCCCCAGGATTCGATATCGCTCAACGGGTAGTCATATTCCCGACCATCGAGCTTGACCAATTGAATAGAATTTCTCGCCTGGTCGATCTGCCTTCCCGTTTCTGTGGTCCCGTTCTTCAGACGGACGAACCAACCCTGGTATTCCGGAGCAATGGATTCGCCAGGCCGGACAATGGAGCGGATGAGGGCATTTCGGTCCGCAGTTCGTCCGATCACGGACAGATCCGGACCGAAAGGCAATGAGATGAAAGCAGCCTCGGATCCGGTCCCCAACCTGTCTCCGCGCCCATCGACGGCATGGCAATTGATGCACAAGGAGTTCTTCGAGAAAAATACTCTTCGGCCTGCATCGGGATCTCCGCCTGATCCAAGGAGGGTTTGCCAATCGTCCACCGAGCTGGGACGCTTGACAGACTCGGGATCGATGAGGAACTCCAATTGGCTCCGCAACCGGGATGAGCCATCTGCTGAAGCGATGGACCGTAATTTCCTCTCAGATGCCTGCTGAACTTCTGGATGCCCGCGGCTCAGGCGTAACGTCCTAGCAACTTCAATTTGCACCGCCGGATTAGGATCGTCTAGGAGCGAGGCTAGGG
>NZNM01000084.1 GCA_002694885.1 Opitutaceae bacterium
CCACACCATTTCCTGCGCCTTCAAAGTGGAGGAAAGAACCGAGCTTGAGGGGATGGCAAACTCCGCCGCAAAGAATCCCACGCTCGAAGCCCACGCGATTCGCTCCAGTTCGTACTGCAGATAGTCGTTGGTGGTATAGGGATCCACTTTCAAGCGCCTTGCCCAATCACGCTTTGCTCTGTCAAACCCCAGATGCCTGCGACTCAATTTCTTGCTTGCGCTTCCAACTTTCTTCACCGTTCCCGTGGAAGAGCCATCCTCATTCTCGGTCTTAGGTTCACTGCTCCGCAAATTCTGAGGCTTCGCCTTGGAGGCCACAACCCGGGTCCCCTTCTTGACCTCGTAAAACATGCCCTGCAAATACCGCATCACGCCACCGGGAATTCCAACCACAGTGGAAAACGGTTTTCGGGCCACCGTCCAGGTTCGCACTAGCGGATTCTTCAGCGCTTCCGAGAAGGACTTCGTAAAGGCGTCCGTCTTGCTTATCTCCTCGAGCCGCTTCAGAGCATGGATTTCATTGACCCGCTTTTCAAGCATGTCGACCCCCCTCACGCGATATTCTCCAAAATCGCTGTACAGCTCGAATTCGTATCCAAAATTTACTACATGTCCAATCGGCCCAAGCTGATATCGCTCGCCGCTTCTAAGCTCCTCGGGGACAAGATTATGGGTAAACACTAGTGGAGGGCCTTCGTCGGGCTCCATCTCCGCGCAAAGCGAAGGAACCCACGAAGCTAGGATAAAAACCACTGCCAATAATAGAGGAACACCCATGCTTATTCTTGATTTGAAACGCGAATCTAGACTCGTGTTCCAATTCGAATCTAGCGCATGAATATAGCGAAACAATTGAATTCTGTTAATAGAGGGTTTAGCCTATCTCTAAAACTCCCATTGCATATTGATTTTCAATAGGCGAAATCGCAGTTGAGTTAAAATCGATTGCCAAAAATGGAGCCTCCGAGCGTTTCTGAAACAAAGGATTTGAAAATCGGTATAACGTGCCGCAGGTCATCTCTAGAATGGCTTCGATCGAATTAACGGAATTTTCTCCAAAGGAAGAACAGATCCTCTCTATTCGATTCGAAGTCTTCGTCAACGAGCAAGGAGTCGACGCCAGTCTTGAGATCGATGGGAAGGACTCGGAATGCGTACACGCCCTTGCCTATGAAGACGGGAAGCCTGTAGGTACGGGACGTTTGCTTCCGGACAGCCACATTGGCCGAATGGCGGTACTTTCCGAATATCGTTCTCGGGGCATCGGAACCGCAATTTTAGAAGCGCTGATCGAAGCAGCGAAAAATCGGGGAGATAGCCGAATCATCCTCGCATCGCAAACGCATGCCGCCAGCTTTTACGAGCGATTAGGTTTTGGAGCGGTCGGCACCCCCTTTTTTGAGGCTGGAATCGAACACGTTCTCATGCAACTTCAACTGGGAGAATAAGCTCACGTTCGAATTGCCATCAAAGCGCCATGAAAACCATCTCGCCTGAAGACCTAGATAAATCGCTTAAAAGCGATTCGCCTCAGCAGATCCTCGACGTACTTACCGAAGAGAGTTATCGCTACGAGCATACCCCCAACTCGCGAAACGCCTGCGTTTACTAGATCGGGTTTCTCGAATCAGCATCCGAGATCACCCCAGACAAAGAAAAAGAGTTGGTAGTCTACGGCCTAAACGATCAATTCGAGGCTGGCCTGGCTGCATTCGAGAAACTAGTAGGATGCGGATGGAAGAATGTCGCTGTCCTTGCGGGAGGAATAGACGCTTGGAAACGAGCTGGACTGTCCGTTTCAGGCGACAGGCAAAGAGTTCCCTTGCCTACTGGCAAGTTTCAGGCCGACGCCGATAAGAGCGTTGTTCGTTGGGTTGGGCGAAACTTGGTCAATCAACTTGACGGGACCGCTGGACTAAGCGAAGCGACCATCGAACTCCACGACGGGCGTCTAGCGGGAGGGAAAGCGGTCGTAGATATGAATTCGATTATTTGCCAAGACATCGAAGATAGCAAACTGGCTAAAGTGTTAATCGACCATCTTATAACGGACGACTTTTTCCTCGTGGATCGATTCCCTACCGCAACATTCGTGTTGGATTCCGCGCAAACCATCGAAAACGCCACTCCTGGATCGCCCAACTACCAGATCGAGGGAACCATGACTTTGAGAGGCCTCTCGGCTAAAATACAATTCCCTGCTCTACTAGGTTTCAGCGAAACATCTATCGCTCTCCAGGCGCAATTCGATTTCAACCGAGTGAGTTGGGACTCGAAATACGGATCTGGGCACGTTTACGAGGCTCTCGGGCAACACCTGGTTAACGATTTCATATCGATTAGCTTTCAGTTAATCGCGCCTCTCTAATCCCTCCCCAAATCACCCCCTTCATAGCAAGTTACACCCGACAATAGCAACATGCTTGATCGGCTCAAAGGCCAACTTTTAACCGTTGGTATTCTTATAGCGATACTGCTCGCCTATGTCTTACCTTACTTGGGAGCAACGGGTGGTCCTTTGAAGACAGAGATCACGACGAAGGTCGCCATTGCTATCATTTTCTTTTTGCAGGGCTTAACGCTCAATACTCGGAAGCTGCTGATCAGCGTTACCCAATGGCGGCTCCACATATTCTGTCAGAGCAGTATTTTCCTAATCTCGCCCGTTCTGATGCTCCTCATGGTACTACTGCTGGGCCGATGGATACCCGCGAATCTCCAACCCGGCTTACTATTCCTTTCCATTCTGCCCAGCGCCGTATTCTCATCCACCGTATTCACCGCAAATAGCGGTGGCGACGCAGGAGTCGCCTTATTTAATGCTACTCTATCCAATGTGATTGGAGTGATCCTTACCCCGCTTTGGCGTTTGGCTATGTTCGCCAACGCCAATGACAAATTTCCTCCAATCGATTCTCTGCCTGCCAAAATCGCCTTCTTCATTCTTCTACCTCTGGTGATCGGACAATTCGGGCGAACGATTATCAAGTATGGCTTGGTTAACTATTGGGGACCTGCCATCAAGCGAACGAACAATGGAATGATTCTCTTCGCCGTCTTTGCGGCCTTCTGCGACAGTTTTTCGCAAGAAGTCTGGGCAAAATTCCCTTTCTCATCCATTCTATTGGCTATCATCTATTCGACCATTTTTCTCGGTTTACTGTCTTCCCTCGTTCGGACACCGTCTCGACTGGCATCCTATTCCCTGAGCCAACGCATCGCGGTTTTTTTCTGCAGTTCCCAAAAAACTCTAGCTGCGGGAGTACCTATCGCCGCAGTCGTTTTCGCTGGCCAATCGGGCAATCTTGCTCAGGGCCCAATACTGATTCCTCTCATGATCTACCACGCCCAACAGCTTGTCTTGGCCGGCCTAATATCCGGGTCCCTTCTCGATCGAAAACGGCAGCTGACTTAGCGCGGATTATTCTCAACCTCGAAAAGCGAGCCCGGCAGCCTTGATAAGCCAAATTCCGAGAAATCGTTTACGATCCCATCGTGAGGCCGGTCTTGCTTAAAAACCTTCAAGATTTCCTGATGCTCATAATCAGAGGTGGGCCACTCTTTGAAATACCCAGGGAGCATGAAAACCGTGTAGCTCTGATTTCGCTCTACCTTTCTCCGGATTACCAACATCAGCATGTCGTCTACTCGACGATTTCATCTAGATCAATTCCGATCTCCTCTACGGCCTATCAATAGACTTTCGCAATACTTGTTCAATTGCCCATACGTGCTCTTGGCTCGGCCCGATAGAAAACGAATTCGATAGCAACAGCCGCGAGAGAAATGCCTATGTCAAGTAGCTAGAAGCGAGATTCAACTTGGCGACTATCACGCTGGGGACAGATACAATCCAAGACCACTTATCTCATGAGCAGAAGACCCTTCCCTGCCATAGAGTATATCCTCTATTTTGGCTAATTTCGTTTGCAACAAAACGGTTAATCCTACCGAATATATTCGAGACTGAGACGTAAAGACAGGCACTACTCAGTACAGCAATAAATCAATCTGACTAAGAGAATAGCTTCCATATGGGACGCAGCGCCCCATAAACTACTCATACAACTTCAGACAACCACCCGAATGGAAAGCATCGATCCCGCTAACAGCTCTGCGCGATTTTCAAATCCGCCAATCGCCCATGCTAGCAAGGCAAAAAATAGCAGCGAACTTCAGACGAACGAATCGAAGGCTCCCGCAAATCGAGAATTGGCCTATGCGGATATATTCGACGACGAGGCTCTCGAGAGGCTGCAAAACAACCTGCAGTCTGTATCTGAATTGACTAATCAAGCTCTCGAGCGCCTCAAGAAAGAGGGCTAGGTCTGAACTCGATCTAGCGTTCTCGAGACGTCAACCTTACTCCTATAAGCGTGGCTAGCGATCTGAGTGAACTGAGAAAGGAATACACCGGCGCAAGTCTACGCAGAAAAGACCTAGCGGCCAATCCGATCGATCAATTCGAAACTTGGTTTTCTCAGGCTCAAGAGTTGGAAGTCGTTGAGCCCAACGCCATGTCCCTTTCGACGGTCGATGCCAACGGACAGGCATGGCAACGAATGGTTCTGCTCAAAGCCTTCGATCAACGCGGGTTTATTTTTTTCACCAACTTCGGCAGTCGAAAGGCGAAACAGATCGAGACAAATTCACGAGTGTCTCTGCTTTTCCCTTGGGTTTCAATTCATCGCCAAGTCGCTGTCTCAGGAACTGCTGAGAAAATTTCTTCTACTGAATCGCTCAAGTACTTTGTTAAGCGCCCCTACGGGAGCCAGATTGGGGCTTGGGCATCCGAGCAGAGCTCCGTTATTTCTTCGAGATCCCTGCTACATGCCAAACTCGATGAGATGAAACGCAAATTCAAGAGCGGCGAAGTGCCACTGCCTTCATTCTGGGGAGGCTATCGCGTTCGACCCAACACCCTCGAATTCTGGCAAGGCGGCACCAATAGAATTCATGATCGTTTCCTGTATTCAATAGGCGCAGACGATTCCTGGAATATCGATCGATTGTCACCCTAGTCCTCGACAGGGTTTATCGTTGCCAGTATTCGGACCAGCAAGTGGTCTTCCCTCCGATCTTTTCCCGTTTCAGCAAATCACCTGTTTTCGGGCACAATTCACCCGTTCTCCACCTGCGATGAAATAGCCATGTCTTCGGAGGGTCCGAGTAGTCAGGCGCGATTCGCTCCATCGCTATTCGAGATACGCGTTTTACGCTTTGAAACAGCTTCCGAGTCTCCTCATCGTCTAAAGAATCCACTGCCCTTTGGGGCCGAATGCGCGATTGCCAAAGAATCTCGTCGGCCATCCAATTCCCAACTCCGGGAAAACGCGTCTGATCCAGCAAATAGCTTTTCAGGGGCTTTCGAGATCCTCGCCTAGCTAATCTCCTGAAATACCGTAAATCGAATGTCTTTGAAATTGGTTCAGGGGGAAGATTCTGCCAAAACTCTGGTAATTGATCCGCCTCGAAACTCTCAATCACTCCGAACTGGCGAGGGTCATTGTAAACAAGCCAGCCTATCGACGTATTTAACACTATATGGTCGTGTTTTTTTAAATTTGCTTTCGATGCTCGAATACTCAAGCTGCCTGTCATCCCCAAGTGGATACTCAGCCACAATCGCTTATCGAATCTGAACAGGATACGCTTTCCATGAGTGCGCGAATCAATCATTCGATTGCCTTCCAGGAGAGCAGCAAGGCGGGTCGGCTCTGTATTCCGAAAACAACGTATTCGGCCGTTGAGCCTCGCTTCTAAAATCCGCTCGCCGCATCCGGGATTCCAACGGGAACAATAGTAAGCTACTTCCGCTAGTTCGGGCATCGTTTCTAGCTATTGCTACAGCCTCCTACGAGGCTTCTTGCGCATAGGCTTCCATCATCTCACGGCTAACGCGGTATCTTCCCGCGCAACGAGGACAATTAACTTCGATCAGCTCTTCTCCAAGAAAAAGCTCTTCCGGACTTTGTCTCCACACTGGCAGCAACGCTTCTAGAATGCGTATCTGATTGCAGCCGCAGTTCCAACGCGCAACCCGAGTTTCCAGCGGCTTGACGATCTCCCGATCCGCCAGGTTGAGTAGATCTTGGGCCTCCAAGCTACGAAACCATTCCCTATCATAATCCGGATGGGCTGATACAATAGCGTAAGTCTCTGCAGCCAATTGGAAGAAACGAGCGGGCCGTTGTTCGCTACGTTCATAATACGCCTCTGCAGCCACTAGGGGATCGCCTCCACCGAACGATACGACGCTTCTATGGAGAGGTTTGTTGCCTTTTACGATCTCCTGATAGAATACGTTCTCTTCTGCTTCTTTTACGTTTTCAGTAAAGACTCGGCCGACAACCGAACCATCGCTCGTATCGCCCCCCAGAAAAAGATTCAACAAGGGCTCCTGAAAGTTTATGGTCCATGCTAGAACTTCGTTCCTCGGCCGGGAAACGCAATGCAAGGCGAACGCCGCCAGCCCTCGCTTAAACAAATCGTCCGTTTCCGAATCGATCTCGATCCGGTTGTCTTTAAGATGGAGGTAGTAATCGACATACAGAGGACTGAAATTCGCCATCGCGAAGAGTGTATTCCGCTCTCTAACAAAAGAGGATGCGATTGAAAAAGGGGCTTCTTCCGATTGTTCGCTATCGCTCATTCAATTGAGAATGAGAGCATCCCTATTTCAAAGTCCAGCCTGCTCTGTATCTAGGCTCGAGATACACGCGCGCGAGCGCTATCGACTACGGGTTCTTAAATCCGCAAGCCGCAGAGCGACGCTCTCTTTTCGATCGTCCCATTTAGCCGCGCGCAAAAAGTCCTCCATTGCCGATATCGCTACATCAATGTGCCCCATTGCTTCCGCTAGTTCCGCCACCGAGAGCATCAGCTCTGTTTGAGTTTCTGGAACTGGCGCCTCGATGTCGTAGGCGGCTTTCAAGTGGATGTAGGCCTTCTCATCCGACAATTCAAACACTCGGTAAGCTTCCCCCATTGATCGATGAAAACCGCGCCGCATCTCGGGAATCGTCAATTTCTCTCCCCGTTGCTCTAGCTCCATTAGCCTCTTTTCCAAACCATCTTTCGAATCGCCCTCATACAATTCGACAAGAATGAATTTCAGGAATGCTAGCTCTCCAAAAAACCGTCCCGGATAGGTCTCGTACAAATAACGGTAGCCAAGCCTCGCTGATTCAAGATCCGGTTCCTCCAAGTGCTTATGGTTGATTCGCGCCAAATAATAAGCCGATGCCAAGCCTACATCGTCATTTCCATTTATTTCGAAAAGGTGATCCAGCAGCTTCTTTGCTCGCATGGTATTCGCCTCTTCCTTCGGTTCTTGAAACAAG
>NZNM01000085.1 GCA_002694885.1 Opitutaceae bacterium
ACCGGGAACTGCAAATGAGAACCTGGAGCAAGCTTCGCCCCACCACCGAAAAGCGTTCTCCACTATGGCTTTTCGAGAAGATCCAGACCATGCGAAACTCCTTCATATGCAAGGCGGGCCGCTTCACTCGCCCTGCAGGAAAGCCAACTCTGACAATGAACGCCAATCCGATTGTCGAACAATATATGAGCAATTATCTCGACGCTGCGTGACAGATTTATGAAACGTTGAGGTAAAATTTGTACAATAATATAGACTCGATTGGGGAGACCTCGGAAATTTTAGCTATAGAAAAAGTATCCGTTTATTTTAGACATAATTACCTTAATGCGCCCATTTGCATTAGAGTGCGTCCGAAAAGTCGGATTGCGCATCGCAGCGGTATGCTTGCCTGCGGGGCAGCGGGATCCCGCATTCGGGTATAGGCGTTAATCTTCGTCCCAAGGCTTTGATTTCAAACCTGTTATCCGCAAAGCGGATACCCGTTTCCTGATCCCGTATCTGATGGAGAGCGATGTTATAACCCTTCGATAATATTATTGGTATTATTAACATCGCTCGTGCCTCGCTGGTTGCCTCTGCAAGGCTAATAGGTGTCTCTTCTCTCCCCTCCCGCGACTGCGAGATTCGTCGAGACAACAGGCTTGGTCCAATTGCCGGATTCAAGCAGCCGCCGCAAATCAATCGATCCAGCCCTGGAGCGATACTACTGAAATTCCTCCTGTGTATCTTCCGTAACCGGTTTAGGATCGGCCGGATAGGTGGCAATGCCGATGCCGAGTCCCACCAGCAGGACGCCGAAAATGAGGGCGCTGGTAATGGGTTCGCTGAGAAGCCAATAGCTGATGGCTACGCCCGAGATGGGTGACACAAAGGCGAACACCCCCAATTGGCTGGCGTTATAGCGACGCAGCAGGATGGTCCAGAAGATGAAGCAAAACCCGGCGATGACGATGCCTTGGTAGGCGATGGCGAGAGCTACGTCACGGTCAACGTAGAATGTTTGCTTGCGCTCGAATAATGCGCTGAGGGCGAAGAAGATGGGAATGCTCAAGGTGGCTTGCCAGAATAGAAGCCTGGCGGGGTGCATTGATTGGGTCAGACGTTTCGTATATATTTGCCGAGCTCCCAGCAGAAAGCCGCTTACGAGAACAATAGCGTCGCCTAGCAGGTAATCGGTTGCCGAGGTTAGAAAGCCCTCCGCGAAAATCATGACGATCCCTGCGAAGGAGCAAAGCATACCGGCTATTTTCGGAACGCTTAGTCGGTCATCGGGCAAAAAGTAGTGGGCCAGCAGAGCGATAAAGAAAGGTGCGGTGCAAACGAACACGCCTGAATGGGCCGCTAGGGTAAACTGCGTTCCTAAGTGGAGGAAATAGATCTGCAGAACGAACAGGATGGTTAGGAAAAAGAGGAGTCGATACTCGCCGGGCTTAGGTTTCAGGGGAATCCTCTCGTACAAAACCCAGACTAGAACGGTCAGCGCCCCTAGGATAAAACGCACTCCCGCTAGGGCCAGTGGAGGCAGGCCTTCCAAAGCGACTTTTATGGAAGGCGTATTCCCGCCCCATAGAGCGGCGAGAATAAATGCGGCCAACGCAGCTTTAACAGTTATTGGGTGGTTGAGCATCGAGGAGGCGATGGGAAGCCAGAATCATCGCCTTGCTGAGACGAATTGCGAGCCTTGTATAGTCGAGCCGGCAATTCGCGACCTGAGAAGTGGTAAAAGTAGCTCGATGCTTCAGCTCGAGCGCTTGAGGTTCGGACTAATCCTACGCGGCTCAGTCGTCGCTTTTCGAGCTATGTCTGATGCTACTGAAGGACCGCGCTACAAGCTTGCTCGTGAGCGCGGTCGAGATAGTTTTTCGAAGAGAATGACCTCCACACCAATCGATCTCCGCAGCGATACCGTTACCCAGCCAACAACGAGTATGCGTCAGGCCATCGCCAACGCTGCAGTAGGCGACGACGTCATCGAAACCGATCCGTCCGTTGAGCGGCTTCAAGACTTGTGCGCGGAGATGCTGGGCATGGAGTCGGCCATTTTCATGCCCTCGGGCACGATGACGAACCAGATAGCCATTCGCATTCATTGCCAGCCGGGCGATGAATTCATCTGCGAGTCGGGCTGCCATATCTACAACTATGAGCAGGCTGCCTTCGCCCAGCTGAGTGGCGTTAGCGCGAGAACGGTGGATGGGGAATTTGGCGTTTTGCATGTCGATCAGCTGCGTGATTTGATTCGCCCGGATAACGAGCACTTGGTCCGCACCCGACTCGTTTGCCTGGAAAACACGCACAACCGAGGAGCAGGCCGCATCCAGCCCTATGAGAGTGTGCTCGAAATCTGTGAATGGGCGAAGGAAAATGGTTTGCGGCGTCACTTGGATGGAGCTCGACTATTCAATGCAGCCGTTGCCACCGGAATCGACTTGCCTGATTGGGCCCAACATTTCGATACGGTTAGTGTTTGTTTCAGCAAAGGGTTGGGGGCTCCCGTTGGGTCTGCCTTGGCGGGACCGAAGGAATTGATCAAGCAGGCCCGCCGGGCTCGCAAGCTGTTTGGCGGAGGAATGAGACAAGCGGGAATTATTGCGGCTGGAGCCTTGTACGCTTTGGAACATCATGTCGATCGATTGGCTGAGGATCATGCCAATGCCCAGGTTTTGGCGGATGCCGTTCGTCAAAGCGAGGGGCTATCGCTACAACCTGAAATTGTGGATACGAACATCGTGATTTTCCGCGTTGATCCGAGTATGGGTTCGGCATCCCAATTTGTTGAATCGATGCGAGAGGAAAGGGTATTGGCTATGGCGACCGCGCCGCAACTGATTCGTTTGGTGACGCATTTGGATGTGAACGCGGAGCAGGTTGCCAGAGCGGGAGATGTGATCAAGCAGGTAGCGGCTCTCTTACAAGAGTAGAACAGGCATCCTGCCTGTATGCTAGATGTTGAGAACACAGGCTGGAAGCCTGTGCTACTATTAATGATCGCTCAACGAGTAGCTCCTTTAGCTTGGGCCGATGGTTTTTCCGGGACTAACGCGGGCTAAAGCTCCGGACTGCGGATCATTTCCAGCTTTCGGAATCTCGTAATGTCAGTTCTAACCGTTAGGGACCTATGGTTTACAGGGGCCTCTCTTTTCTTTGAATTTTCCTCAGATTCCATAAGCTCTTGCCCAATGAAGAAGCGATTGCCCCTGAGCCTCCTATTAATTTTGGCCGTAACCTGCGTTCCATTAACGGTGCCTTTGGTGTCTGCCGACAAGCCGAATATCATTTACATCATGGCTGATGATTTGGGCTACGGGGATCTCGGATCTTTTGGCCAAACCGTCATCCAGACTCCGTACTTGGACCAAATGGCTAAGGAAGGAACCCGGTTTACGCATGCCTACGCGGGATCGCCGGTATGCGCCCCTTCGCGATCGGTCCTGATGACAGGCTTGCATACGGGGCGCACTACCGTGCGGGGCAACTTTGGGAAATACGGTGTAAAGGGCCTGGGCGGAGGCGATGGACGCGTGCCTTTGAATGCGGAAGATGTCACGGTGGCCGAAGTATTAAAGAAGGCCGGCTATGTAACCGGAATGACTGGGAAATGGGGATTGGGGGAGCCTGGTACTACCGGGCATCCGAATGATCAGGGATTCGATGAATGGTTTGGCTACTTGAACCAGCGCCGAGCTCATTCCTATTACCCGGACTTTATTTGGAGAAACAAGGAGCGGTTTGATCTACCCGGAAATTCAGACGGAAAAAAGGGAACCTACACCCACGACTTGTTCGCGGACTTCGCTCTAGAATTCGTTAGGGAGAATCAGGGCAATCGCTTCTTTCTATACATTCCTTACCTGATTCCACATAGCCGTTATGAAATTCCGGATACAGCGCCCTACACCAATGAGCCTTGGACAGAGGATGAAATAATTCACGCTGCCATGGTCACGCGAATGGACCGGGATATCGGGCGATTGTTCGCTCTATTGAAGGAGCTGGAAATCGACGAGGAAACGATCGTGTTCTTCTGTTCTGACAATGGAGCTGCTCAGCGCTGGGAAGGACGATTCGACAGCTCGGGGAGCTTGCGTGGTCGAAAACGGGATATGTATGAAGGCGGTATCCGCACCCCAATGATCGTTCGTTGGCCCGGAAAAGTCGCGGCAGGGAAAACGAACGACTTTCCTTGGTATTTTGCCGATGTTCTGCCGACCATAGCGGACATGGCAGGGGCTCAGATTCCTGAACGTCTGGATGGGATTAGTGTGCTCCCTTCGATTCTGGGAAAATCCCAATCCAAAGACCGCTTTCTCTATTGGGAATTTTTTGAAAATGGATTCCAGCAAGCGGTCAGATGGAAAGACTGGAAAGCGGTCCGTTCGGCTCCAGGCGAACCCTTGGAGTTGTATCATCTGGAAATAGATGAGTCCGAGACGCGCAACATCGCCTCAGTCCATCCGGATGTCATTGCCAAATTCGAGACTTATCTCAAAAACGCCCGAACCGAATCGATTAATTGGCCGGTGGAAGGGCAGTGAACGCTTGCTCGGGAAAGTAGCTCGATGCTTCAGCTCGAGCAGCGGGATTCTTTGAGAGGGTCTAAAAATTGAGTTTTTCGCTTGGTAGGGCTGACTGTCTCAGTCAGCCGAATTGGGAGAAGTTCAACGACGCGTCAGACTGGGGATAGTCAGCCCTACCAACTAAAGCGCGGATTGCGACCTATTGGACAATCTCAAGTTAGATCGAGAAGACGCAGGCTGAAGCACTGCGCTATGGACTCATTGGAATTCCAGCAAACTGAATGATTGCGGAGGGGCGAAAAATCGAATTTCCTTCGGATTAGTAACAACCCCATGATTCGAACTCCCAACTTTCCGCTTATCGTTTCTAGCGCGGCGTTCGCCGTCTGGGCCTGCCTGGCTTCCCTATTAGCTGCAGCTGAAGAGCGTGTTCCTTGGACTAACTCGAACATTCGAGGTACGCCCGAGCCACCGATGCCCTATGTGGCTGAGGCTGTGTGGCCCCATATTACATTCAATCAACCACTCGACATCACACTGCTAGAATCGGAGGGGCTTTTGTTCATTTCCGAACGTTTTGGCAAGATTTGGCGAGTGCCTGCAGACACGAGTGGAGAGGCTGAAGCAAAGACTTTGGTCGCGGACATGAACAACTTGTTCCCCAATCTGGATCGATTGCTGGGGTTGGAGTTTCACCCCGGCTTCTCAGCCAATCGAAGAGTATTTGTTTACTATGTAACGAAGAAACTGGGTCCTGGCTTTGATTGCGTCCTGGGAGAATTTAGAATGGACGAGGAGTGGAAGCTAGTTCCGCCCAGTAATGGGACCTTACTCCATTTCCATGGCGAGGGTCACACGGGTGGGGATATTCAGTTCGGGCCGGATGGATTGCTGTATATTCCGATTGGCGATCTAACACCTCCTTCTCCGCCGGACGCGAATATGGCTGGCCAAGATTTAGGGCAATTGGGAGGGAAGATTCTCCGAATCGATGTGGACGGAAAGGATCCAGACCTTCCGTATCGAATCCCTGAAGACAACCCGTTTGTCGATCTGGAAGGCGCCCGACCCGAGGTGTGGGCCTACGGATTTCGCAATCCGTGGAAGCTATGTTTTCATCCGGAGGCAGACGAAGTATGGCTTGGCGATGTGGGCTGGGAAATGTGGGAGATGGTCCATCGAGTAGTCAAAGGCGGAAACTATGGGTGGTCGATTATGGAAGGTCCTATGCCCACGAATACGGATCAAGATCCTGGGCCTTCGCCCATCACCCCTCCAGTAGTGGCGTATGATCATTATGAGGGAGCTTCGGTTACCGGTGGCTATTTTGTGACCGGCGATCGATTGCCAGAATTGAAAGGCTCGTACGTGTATGCGGACTACGTTACGGGAAAGATTTGGGCATTTGATGGAAGCGGATCGGCAGCAAGCAATCAGGAAATCGCCGATACGCAACAGCCGATTGTCACCTTTGGACTGGATCAATCGGGAGATCTTCTATTTTTACCACTGACTCGGGACGCCTCGTTGCAGCGTTTAGTAGTCGATCCGAAATCCGACGAGCCGGTAGAGTTTCCGAGGCGGCTTAGCGAAACTGGCTTATTCACCGATGCCAACAGGGAAATACCCTCTCCGGGCGTGTACGAGTTTAGCATCAAGGCTCCAATGTGGGCGGATGGGGCGGAGTCGCGTTATTGGGTCGGTATGCCAGGCGAAACGAAAGTGACCGCTTCTCTAGAAGACCGAAGAGGATCTCCACATGTTCGATACTACGAGCCCAAGGACATGACTCTAGCTAAGTCGATCCGCAAGAATGGTCGACTCGTTGAGACTCAGGTTCTCCATTTCGATGGCTATTGGCGGGGCTACAGCTACCAGTGGAACGAAGAACAAAGCGATGCTACTCTCGTGGATAAAGATGGCTTGTCGACCATCATCGACGGTGAGCCCTATCGTTTTGCGAGTCGGGCCGAGTGCTTTCGCTGTCATGGCAGCAATTTCAATCGTCCCTTGGCATTTCTGCCGGGGCAAGTGGACTTTGACAGTCAGATCGATCGATTTCGGAAACTGGAACTGGTCGACGACGTATTCGTTCAAGCAGCTCGTTCCCAGCCTTTGACGAATCCCTACGATGAGGGAGAGCCGCTCGAGCTGAGGGCCCGATCTTGGCTTCACAGCAATTGCTCGCATTGCCATAAGGTATCTGGAGGATCAGGACTGACGGCGCAAATGAATGCTGCTGTTTCGGATGACGGACTCGAGCTTATTGGACATGATCCGAAACGTGGATACTTTGGCCTTGAAGGCGCGCCGCAAATCGATCCGGGGAATCCGTATCGATCAATACTGTACTATCGAATCGCGACTAAAGGGGCGGGACATATGCCTATGATTGGCTTGCCGACACTTGACCCTGACGGCATACGTGTGGTGCACGATTGGATACGGTCAATGATGCCGGAAGCGCCGATTGCGAAGGCGACTCTTGATCCGAAGAATGTCGAAGAGGCATTAGCTCTGTATCACAAAATTCAAGTTGGAGAGCTTTCGGCGGCCGACAAGAAGCGGGCGATAGAAACCTGCCTTAATCACGAAGACCCCTTTGTGGTGAATCTTTTTGTGGGAATGGGAAAAGAGTAGATTTAGACAGGATACGCTTCGCTACTTGATGCCTCCTTCGTCGGCAGCATGATAGAAGAACGAATTTGGTTCATCATGTTGGCGAAGCCATCAAGTAGCCTCGATTGGTCGAGGCGTATCCTGTAAAATCGGATAGTTAACCTACCAAACCTAGAGATGGTTGTAGAGTTCTCGGCCGATTAGGGATAATCGGCCCTACCGCTACATTGTATCCAGATCTACTAGGATCTCTCTTGGGCTGGATCCGTTTTCCGGGCCAACTACACCGCGTTCTTCGAGTTCTTCCATGAGTCGGGCCGCCCGGTTATAACCGATGCGCAGGCGCCGTTGAAGCATGGAAGTCGAAGCTCGCTTGGTGGAACGGAGCACTTCTATTGCTTGAGGAAGCAGATCGTCGCCTTCCTCTTCACCGCCGCCAAAGCTGACTTCTTCGGGGTCTTCGATTTGCTTTTGCACTTCCTCGGCGAATTTCGGTGGTCCATTCGACTTGAGATTGTCGACAATGGAAGCGATCTCCTCGTCGGAGACGAAAGCTCCCTGTGAACGAATCAATTTGGAACTCCCGGGCGGGGAGAAAAGCATGTCGCCGCGTCCGATCAACTGCTCGGCCCCGGGACCGTCTAGAATCGTACGACTGTCGATCTTTGACGATACCTGGAAAGAGATACGGCAGGGGAGGTTGGCTTTGATGACGCCGGTGATTACGTTCACGGATGGACGTTGGGTGGCAATGACCAGATGTATGCCAGCTGCTCGAGCCAGTTGGGCGAGTCTCGCGATTCCGGTTTCCACATCGGCAGGAGCGACCATCATAAGATCAGCCAGTTCGTCTATGATACAAACAATGTAGGGGAATTTCTCTGGGATCTCATCGAGGACACCTTCGTCTCGCGGAACACTGATCTCCATCTGCTCCTCTTCTTGCTTTTCCGCTTCCGTTTTCTCCGTCTCCGGCTTGGAACGCCCGTTGAAACCGGCAATATTGCGCACGCCAGCTTTGGCGAAGGTTTCGTAGCGATGCTCCATCTCGTTGATCAGCCACTTGAGGGCTCCCGGCACTTTCTTGGGATCCGTGACCACCGGAATGAGCATATGTGGCAAGGAATTGAATACCTTCATCTCGACGATCTTCGGATCGACCATGATGAATCGCAACGTGTCGGGACTGGAATGAAAAAGCAGCGACGTAATAATTGAATTGATACAAACCGTTTTACCCGCTCCGGTCGCTCCAGCTATGAGCAAATGGGGCATCTTGGTGAGGTCGGATATGATCGGTTTACCGCTAACGTCCTTGCCGAGGGCGATAGGGATCTCCGCTTTCGATTTGGCCCAATCCTCGGATTCCAGAATCTCTCGAATACCAACTGGAGTCGGGTTCATGTTGGGCACTTCGATACCGACGCAGCCCTTTCCGGGGACGGGCGCCAGGATGCGAACGGACTGGGCTCGCATGCCCAGGGCGATGTTCTTGTCTAGATTTGAGATTTTTTCCACTCGCACGCCTGGAGCCGGATAGACTTCGTAGCGTGTGATTACGGGTCCAATATGTATTTCCCCCATGGTGACATCGACCCCGAATTCCTTCAGAGTACGCTGGAGCCGATCGGCGTTGCTGGTATGCTCGGTAGGAGAATTCGAGTGGTGGGGTTTGGCTTGAGGGGCCAGCAAGTCGAGGGGAGGGAAGATGTAGTCGCCGACGGATTGAGGGAGCTTAACGCGAGCCTTTTTGGTTTCCTCGGCAGCCACAATCTTGAGGACATCCTTGAGAGCCGGTTTTTTGGCGGGTTCCTCTTCCTCTGGTTCTTGAGGTGGGGGAGGTTGCTGCTCTTTTCGGGCTGGGATCGCGGGTTCCGGATCGACTTCGGGCTGGAATTTGGCTGACTTTCCTTTAGCGGCTGCTTTGCCTGCGGCCACCATCTCTTTGGCAGCAGCTTTTTCTTCATTGGCGAGGCGTTTCGCCTCCAAGCGTTGCTGCTTGAGGGTCGCTTTTTCTTCGTTTCGGGCCAGTTTCGCCAAGCGTCTCGCTTCTCGCTTCTCTTCACGATTGGAACGCCAGCGATCAAGCCAGCCTTGCAACAGGCTTTCTTCGTCGTTCGTTTCGCTGGTAACACCTGGAGTGAGGACGAGTACGAACGTTCCGATAAATAGGGCTCCGAGGATGAGCGTCGTTCCAATATCGCCAATATAGGCGCGTACTGAGGCTGAGTATAGTATCTGCCCGAGCAATCCGCCGGGATCTTTGGCGTAGATGGTTTTGTCTAGAAAAAGGATATTCTGTACGGCCAGGAGTCCCGAAGCGGCGGCTATATTAAGCAGCATCCCGATCGTAATCGCCCAACCGCCCTGGCGCACTTTTCGAACATATAACCAGGCTCTCCATCCCAGAAATGCCGGTATAAGCCAGGCAGAGCCTCCCAGTAGATAGAGGCTGAATTGGCCGATTTTCACACCCAATAGGCCGAAGGCATTGGGTTCGAAGCCCAAAGAGGGATCCGTAAAGTTGTCAGGAATCTGGCGAGGATGGAAATCGAGTAGGGAAATTGCGAAAAGAGCAGCTAGCAGGGCGAATCCTCCGGCCCAGAGCCAACGGCTCCGCAATCGTGGCGACTTGATGTCGGATGAGGGTTTTTTGTTATTGGAACTGCGCTTTCTGGCCATATGGATAGGAGCTGAGACGAGGCAGTAGGGCACTCGAAAGAGCTAGGCTGGTCCGTAAAATGATGAAAAGACGGGTTTCCGAGAAAACTGCAAGGACGCTATGAGCAATCCGATTTACTTTAAACCAATTTATCAAGAGCGCGTATGGGGCGGCCGAAATCTAGAGGAGGCTCTGGGGCGCGAACTGCCTAAGGGTAAGGTGATTGGCGAAAGCTGGGACGTTGTGGATCGTCCTGAAGCGATGTCGGTGATCGAGAATGGGGTTTTCGCAGGGAGATCGCTGCGAGAAGTGATCGAAGATAGGCCGGAAGAAATAATGGGCGCGGGCTATGATCCAGGCCGTCCGTTTCCAATTTTGGTCAAATGGCTGGATTGTTCGGATCGTTTGAGTCTGCAGGTGCATCCTCCTGCGGATGTCGCTCCTTCTCTAGGGGGAGAGCCGAAGACAGAAAACTGGTATATCGCGGATTGCCGACCAGATGCTTCCCTCATTGTCGGATTGAAGAATGGAGTGACTCGCGACGAATTCGAGAGTCGTCTCGACGAAGGCACGCTAGAGAAATGCGTGCATCGGTTCTCTGTCAGTCCCGGCGAATCCATCCTAGTGGAAAGCGGAAGGATTCACGCAATCGATGCAGGCAATTTGATTTTAGAAATCCAGCAGAATTCGGATACAACCTATCGCGTTTACGATTGGGGCCGCGTCGGTCTCGATGGGAAGCCTAGGCAGTTGCACGTGGAAGAGTCGCTCAAATGTATCGACTGGAATGACTTTGAGCCAGAGACGATCTCTTTGGAGAAGGGCGAGCAAGCTCTGGCTGATTGCTCGGAATTTAGGCTCGTGAAATGGGACCTTGACGGTGGAGCGCGACCGTTGGTTTCCGATGGAGGCGAGCCAAGGCTTGTCAGCGTAACTGCAGGAAGCGTCCAAATTGCCGGCGAGGAGGTGAGTAACGGAACAACTATACTGTTGCCGGCTAGCTCCTCGTTTGAGCTAATCGCTTCAGAGGTGGCCACTGTATTGATAACCGACAAATTTGTCTAGATCTTAGAAGTTGAATACGTGCAGCCGCAATTCCCTGGCGAGAAGTCCCAGATGAAATCTGACCAACTATCGCATCGAAAGCTGATGGCGCGGAGTCGCTATCGAGGCGGCGTTGTTCGTTCCGCTCTTTTTCTAGGGATATTCCTCGTGGCCCTAATCACTCTTAGTTGGATGGTGGCCCTTCCTACGGTGATCGGATTTAAAATCGAGAGGGATACCGGCTACAAGTGGGATGCTGAGGTTCTAACCTGCAATCCGTTCGGGTTCGAGTTCCTACTCGAAGGTGGTTTCCTGCGAGACGCGAGCGACACGCATGAGGGAAGGCCGGTTCTAGCGATCCGGTATTTGAAGGTAACGGGTCCGGTAGACTTGCTCCTTTCTGGCGATTCGAGCCTGGATAAAGTCGAACTCGATCTAGAGCGGATCACGCTGATCAGGGATGAAAGCGGTACCTTGAACTTGGAAAGCATTTTGACGAGGATCCTTGGGGTTTCGAAAGCTTTGGGTGATGAATTGCCAATAGCCGAATGCCACCTTAAAATCGATACCGTAGAAATTCTTGATTACGCGTCGGCTTCCAAACCCTCGCGCAAAGCCCTCCGATTGGGAATCGACGCGGATGGATTCGAGGCCAAGGACGCGATCGGCCTATTCGGTCCATTATTCGAAATAATTTCCAGAGCAGAGTATTTACCCGATGAGATTGCGGATAGCGGCTACAAAGGGACGAACATGGCTCAAGCACGGCGTGGAGGATCAAATGAATTCCAGCATTCGCTAAAAGGAGCTGGACCTTATAGAAAAACTTTTTGATTCCAGAGCGGTATTATTGAATGAAACAGTTAGGTAATCTATTGAGACTAATTGGAAACCAATATGGCGGAAAAAGAAGAGGAAGTAGACTTGGAAGCGGAGGAAGCGGAGTCGGAAGCAAATTTAGATGAAGCTCTGCCCGATTCAGGGCAAAGCGAAGAAGAGTCGGCGGAGAGTCAAATAAGCGAAGAAGCTCCAGACAAAGAAGAAGAATTGTCCATTGAGGAGCAGCTTGATAAGGCTAAAAAGCTAGCGGATGAGAACTATAACAACTATCTGCGGGCGGTTGCGGATCTCGATACATACAAGCGTCGCGTCATTCGCGAGAAGGACGACTTGAGGCAATATGCGGTATCCGGGCTGTTGGAATCTATTTTGCCGATCTACGACAATATGGCATTGGGGCTGTCTTCAGCTGAGCAGGTCTCGGATCCCAAGATTGTCGAGGAGGGCATTCGAATGGTGCTTGCTCAGTTCAAGGCAGTCTTGAGCGAAAATGGGATCGAAGAGATTGAGCCTGGCCAAGGGGACGCTTTCGACCACAATTTGCATGAAGCGGTCCAGACGCAGCCAAGCGACGACGTGGAAGCGGGCGCTGTACTGCAATTGATACGCAAAGGTTTTTCGCTGAACGGTCGATTGATCCGTCCAGCGACAGTTATCGTGTCCGGGGACGCTTCTGACTAGCTTGGGGAGAAATGCACGGCGAAGTAGAAAGTCAGGAATCGTGAAAGAGGATTATTACGAATTGCTAGGAGTCAGTCGGCAGGCTACTCAGGACGAGCTGAAGAAGGCCTATCGAAAGATGGCAGTGAAATACCATCCGGATAAGAATCCGGGCAACCAGGAAGCCGAGGAGAAATTCAAGAAGGTCTCAGAGGCGTATGAAGTCCTCAAAGACGAACAAAAGCGAGCCGCGTACGACCGCTATGGGCATGCTGCGTTTAGTGGCGGTAGCGGCGGTGGATCATCAGCAGGTGGTCCCTTTCATGATCCTTTCGATATCTTCAGCGAGGTGTTCGGGGGCGCTGGGGCAGGTGGAAGCATTTTCGAGGAGTTCTTTGGTGGTTCTGGTGGACGAGGGGCCTCTGGAAGGGGTGGGGCCCAACGTGGGTCCGACCTGCGCTACGATTTGGAAATCAGCTTGGAAGAGGCTGCTAAAGGGATTGAAAAAGAGATTTCCTTTAGGAAACCCGTTCAGTGCAGCCGCTGTGGTGGCAATGGGGCCGAGCCAGGAACCGGTGTAGTAACGTGTCCCACCTGTGGTGGCCATGGACAGGTAACTGCATCAAAGGGCTTCTTCTCTGTTCGCCAGACTTGCTCTACCTGTCACGGTAGCGGGAAAAAGGTGGAGAAGGCGTGTACAACCTGTGGAGGCGAAGGACGGGTAAACGAGACGACCAAAATTAAGGTAAAGGTTCCGCCAGGTGTGGATACCGGGTCCAAACTGCGTTCGGCCAATAACGGCGAAGCTGGAGCAGGTGGTGGCCCTTCGGGCGATCTCTACATTGTTATCCATGTTTCCGACCACGATATTTTCGAGCGCCAGGAAGAAAATCTCTTCTGCCAGATACCGATCAAATTTACCCTCGCTACCTTGGGTGGCACGATTGAAGTCCCTACTTTGATTGGCAAAGCCAGTCTGAAAATCCCTTCCGGTACGCAATCGGGCACTACATTTAGGCTTAAGGGTAAGGGATTGCCCAGCTTGCGTGGTGGCTATTTCGGCGACCAGATGATTCGCGTGAAAATCGAAGTGCCCACATCGCTCAATAGCGAACAGCGGCAAAAGCTTGAGGAGTTCGCTCTCGCCTGCGGGGATGCGGATGAACCGGTGGGAAAAACGTTTTTCGACAAGGCGAAGCGATTCTTCGATTAGGAGAGAGGCCGGTAGCGCGGCGCCTGAGCCCGTGTCCTTTCAAACCACCATTCCTGAACACGGTCTAAAGCGCCGCGCTACTGAGCCACAATTTGGGTCATAGTTTCCAGCTCGTCCGTAAAGCGATCGACGAGGTTTTCCGCTTCGTCTTCGCTCATAGTTCTGGGATCGTAATTCAAGGTCGCTTCGAGCTCTCCCGCGTAGACGGCCATGAGCAAGGTCGCTTGGGCGTGGGCTCGGTAGGGAGCCGTGGAGGTAATCCGTTCCATTACGGATCCTCCAGATTTTAATTTGCCCTCGGAATTCTTGAGCGGGCTATGGGGAAATTGGTGTCCCAGATTCGTAAGAGTGGCACTCGTGCGACAAATGTCGCGATGGCTAAATGAACGAATGCCTCCTGGCAAGAGTCGGCGTATCCAAAGTATAGATAAGTATATTGTGCCGAGGCGGCCTTTCTTGACGTATTGCATATCCTCCTTAGCCCGTCGTAAGAGCCTTGGTCTATTTGACAGTCCCTTGGCTTGGCGGTCGATAGAAACGATGCTAATGGCGTTGCATGCCGGGAGGGACTTGTCCGCTTTGAGCCGAAGATTTACGGGAACGCTTAGGCGTATCCAATCAGCGGGATCTCCCTCCCCCAGAGATTGTCTCCAGGTTCCTATAGCCGCATGAAAGGCTGCTAGAAACAGATCGTTGATGCTGACATCCATTTCTCGAGCGGATTTGCGGAATCGGGAATAAGATTCTTTACTGAAATATCTGGATACAAGGTGGGGCGAATGTTTTGGATAAGGGAGAGGTTCAATCGTGTCTCGGCTTGGCAGGAGTGGAGATACTTGGCGACGAAACAAGGAGAGAGCGATAAAGAATCCAGCTACTTTTATTGGAGCGATTGATAAGAATCTCGTTAAACTGAATCTCTGTCTCCCGCGGCGCTTTAGCCTATCCGGATCGGTATTTTGGATCTGAGCCCGTTCGTTGCCACAGCATTGATCGTAGGCGATGAGCAGATCGTGCAAAAACCGAAAGTACCCGGCCCCGTCGCAAAGGGCGTGGCTTTGGTTGACGTAGAGATCCCACTTATTTGGCTCGTAAATTACATGGAGGTGGAAAGAGGTTTCTTTTTCTGGGTCGTATGTGCCGAAATCTGGTTTGCAGGTATCGGTTTTTTCCCTGAGCCAGTGGATGGGGATTTCAGCTGAGGAATTGAGCTTCCAGCGCCGCCTTCCCAATACGCCCTTCTCTATCGTTGCTGTAAGATGAGGATGGAGCGGGGCTACTTTCTCCGCTGCCTGTGCGAGCTGATCGCGTTGAAGGTTGCCGGAGAACCGCGCCCGAATACAAATGTTACAGAGATAGCGGTCTCGATTTTCGTGGAAAAGGTATTCCTCGAAAACGGTTAGGGGGAGGCTTCGCACAAACGATAGGTTTCCGACTTTTGATTTACACGGCGGTTGGAATCCAGGAAAAATAGGCTGGTCATTGTTGGGGTCAAGTTTATCGCAGGAGATAGGTTCATTCCCTCCTTCGATGTTTCGAATTACGCATGAGATTCTTGATACGGCCAAATATTTAAATTTGGCCCGTTCGAATATGGTGGCTGCTTGGCCGCAATCCTATTATCGCAGGGAATTGATTCAGTTGAAATTTTTCCACAAGCGGATGTTCGTTATGAACCGTCCCGAGGACATTCAGCATGTGATGGTTGCCAATGCGTCCAATTATCGTAAGAGCTTGGCCAATCGGCAATCGCTAAAGCCGCTTCTAGGGAAAGGGGTTTTCGTGAGCGAAGGAAAGCTTTGGGAAAGGCAACGGAAAATCATGTCGCCCGCCAATCATAAGAAGCGACTAAAGGGCTATGCGGAAACCATGATGGATGCCGCCTCGGAAGTCGCGGATGATTGGGAGGGCAATCGTATTGGTGGCGAGGTAGATTTGATGGAGGAAATGACTTTACTGACCTCGGACATTATTACACGGACTATGTTCGGGGTAGTCCTTGGTGAAGGAAATGAGGCATTGTATCAGGCTTTTCAAGACTATTTGGCTTCGCATGGTCGCATTCATATAAGCGAGTTGATAGGATTGCCATCCTGGATTCCGAGGCCTGGGCAAGCGATGGGCCGATCAGCGGTACGCCAGTTCGACGACGTCATCGCGGGTGTGATCGAGGAGCGCCATAACCAAGATGAGCCGAAGGACGACCTTTTGCAAATGCTCGTCGATTTCCGGGAGGAGTCTGGGGAGCCGATGACTGGTCAATTGCTGCGTGACGAAGTGGCATCCATCTATTTGGCGGGGCACGAAACGACTGCCATTACTTTAACTTGGGCATTCTATCTACTGCACGAGCATCCTGATATTAAACAGAGGCTTTGGGACGAGCTAGCGAGTACGCTTTGCGGTCGCGATCCGACTTATGAAGACTTGCCAAATCTGCCACTTACTCGAGCCATCGTGGATGAAACGCTTCGCTTATATCCGCCTGTTCATGTGTTTTCCAGGCAAGCTTTAGGGGATGACGAGATATCGGGAATCCGCGTACCTAAAGGTTCGTTCATGACGATATCTTCGTGGGTTTTGCATCGCCATAAACTGCATTGGGAAGACCCGAATCGTTTTGATCCAGATCGATTTCTGCCCGACCGTTTCAAGCAGGTAAAATCGTTTGCCTACATTCCTTTCGGAGCGGGGCCTAGGATTTGCATGGGGAAGCATTTTGGACTGGTCGAAGCCACGCTTCTACTAGCTCTTTTTGCTCAGCGTTTTGAATTGAAGCTTAGATCGGAGCATCCTGTCGAACCGCTGGGACGTATGACTTTGAGGCCACACCAGGGCATGCCCATGAATGTGCTACAACACGAAAGGTGAGCTTAGGTAAGGACTCCAATTGCTATCGAAAGGAAAAGGATGTATGAAGTTAGAGCGAAATTGACACTCGAGGAGTTCCGCGTCGCAGAAAATCTCATATTCGAATCGGAGGGCCTTGAGATTTGGAATCTGCATGAAAATTTTGAAGAAAAGGGATATTGGGTACAGGGCATTTTCGAAAAGTCTTCCAAAGCTGAGGAAGGCATGGAGGCGCTACAGAGCCGATTGAATATCAAGAAAGACTGGTCAATAAGCGAATTGGCGAACGAGGATTGGAAAGAGAGCTACAAGGAGCATTTCAAGCCTTGGGCAATCGGAGATCTACATTGGGCTCCTGTGTGGATAAAGGGCGAATACGATTTGCCGTCGAATCATGAGGCCGTCTGGCTGGACCCTGGTATGGCTTTTGGAACGGGCAATCATGCAACGACCCGATTGTGCGTGGAGCAATTGATCGAATTCAAGAAGCAAGTGGATGGGGATTTGGATACCGTTCGCGTTGTGGACGCTGGATGTGGCTCAGGAATTTTGGCCATATCGGCTGCAAAATTGGGATTTCAGCGTATCGAAGGATTGGATATAGATGAGGATGCAATTAGGATCGCCAAAGAGAATGCCGCTTTGAACCAGGTAGAGGGGACGCGTTTTTACGTTGGCGATTTGCGAACCGGACTAGAAGCGGGACGCGCTGACTGCCTGTTGGCGAATATTCTGGCGAACGTACTCGAAGCCAATGCTCAACTGCTTGTTGATGCCTTGGCGAAAGGGGGGTGGCTCGTGCTGAGCGGAATCTTAGGCGAGGAAGTAGAGAAGGTGAAAGAGCGTTTCGAGGAGTTCGATTGCCTAGGAAATGGCGAAGTCAATAGGTTGGATGAATGGGCCAGTCTTAGATTTCAAAAAAAGAGTGGGAATTGACGCCTATCTATGTCTCTACCGCGTGTATTCCTCGACGGCTGCCGCAGTATCTTTGGCAAGCAATGGGTCAGACACGGCGACAACTCTCGATCCGCCCGCTTTTTTTACTTCATCGAGATTCCCTCGGTTGATTCCCCCGATACAGAAAAACGGTAGTTTCGGACTTTGCTGGTCAACCCATTGCACAAGTTCTAATCCAACTGGAATATAGCTCGGCTTAGTCTGAGTGGCAAATACCGGACCAACGGCGAAGTAGTCGAGCGTTCCCTCAGGCAGATCCATCACCTGCTTGGCTTGTTGTATTGAATGAGTGGATAAACCTAGGATTCGATTTTGGCCAAGCCGCCTCCGAGCCTCGATTGCAGGCGTGTCTTCCTGGCCGATGTGAAGACCCACATTAGGATAGCGAAGGCAAAGATCAATGTCGTCGTTGAGAATGAGAGGAGGTTGGGCCTCCGGCGATTGGCTTCGGATTTCGAGTATTTGGACGAGCAAGGATTCGCGTTCCTCGCGTGACTCGTTTTTGGCCCGGATCTGGATAATTCCAGCTCCTCCCTTTACGAGATCTCTGTATTTTTGGGACCAGTTGGATGGAGATACGTATCCAGTATCCAAGATACCGTAGAACGAGCATTCACTCAGCGAAAGCTTGGACTCAGGTTCTCGATCTGTCGTCCAGTTAGTCACCAGGAAATGGGTCGCCAGATATTATTTGGCCTTGGTTTCCTGCTCGGTTTCTATGGTTTTTTCCGAGTCCGCCGAGTCCGGCTTTTTGGAGCTCAAGAGCGTCGTGAGTCCGGTGTCTGTTTGAAGCGCAGTTTCCACGATGGCAGGTTCATCGACATCCTGTTTCCCGAAGCTGGAGACCATAATCTCAGTGGGCCCGATTTGATCGAAACTGAGAGATTTTTGAAGCAACCCAGATATGCGTGTTTGCAGTCTTTCGGTGGTTTCCTTGAGATTTTCAGGAGAAGAAAGACGAAGCGTAACGGATGTATTGATCTTTTTACCCGCGATTTTGACGACGGGTCTGGCCGCTTCGACCCAATCGTCCTTAAGGCATGTTTGCCGAATGAGGTCCTGAAGGGCTTTGCGGGACACCAAAACAGAGCCGGTCTCACTGGAAAAGGCGGTGAGTCTCGATTGGGGGGTCTTTAGTATGCTTCTAAGCCCGATTGTCAGTAGCAGCAGTACAGCGAAGATCCCTATGATGGCATAGGGGTGGAGACCGCTTGCAAAGTCGGAAGCCTGTTGGATAAATTCTGGCATCGATGTGGCCGTAGGCAGAGCAGGAGAAATCAGTCTTCGCCCTCTTTCTCCTCGGTTTCCTCCTCGGCCATTTTTACCCCTTCGATGATGACATCGACGTTGGCGACCGGCTTGCCCGTCATGTTGGTCACTTGCTTGGCAACGATCATTTGCAAGGTCTCAGCGGTCTTCGCCAGCTCCACTCCGTATTCCATGAGAACTCGAATTTCGATTTGGTAGTTGCCTGCTTCGTCTTCGGAAACGCGCACGCCCTTGTCGGATTCCTTGCTGGAAATTTGGGCTATAAAATTCTCAACGAAGCTTCCGCCCACCGCGAGGACGCCTGAAACATTGATCGCCGCCATCTTAACGATGGTTGAAACAACAGTGTGGTTGACTTTGATTTGCCCGAGCGATCCGTCAGGATGCTCACCGGTTTCTATAGTAGATTCTTGTGCTTCCATTTGCTTTTAGTTGGTTGAAATATAGAGGCTGGAATGCTTGTTTATTGAGGCCACCGAACGTTCCAGCCCTAGGTTGAGCGGCGATCTTCTCATTTAAGAATCGCTAATTCGCGAATTGTTTCAAGCGAAGAGACGAATTAGTGGAAAACTTCGCAAATAGAACGCTCTCTCAATCCAATTTTGGAGGATTTTTCATGAACTCCTCCATGAAAGCGGTAGTCGCCTCTCCGGCTTGAAATCGAGGGTCGCTGACAATCGCCTTTTGCAAGGGGATTGTGGTGTGGATTCCCCGGATCAAGTATTCGCTCAAGGCCCGGTACATGCGCTCGATAGCGACCTCGCGGCTGCGTCCATAGGTAATGAGTTTCCCAATCATACTGTCGTAGTAGGGAGGGATGATGTATCCGCCGTAGGCGTGTGAATCTACGCGAACGCCATGGCCGCCAGGCGCGTAATATAGATCGATGCAGCCCGGGCTAGGAATAAAGTTGCGAGCAGGATCCTCGGCGTTGATACGGCACTCGATGGCGTGATAGTTGTATTGCACTTCCTCCTGTTTAAAGGCGAGCGGTTCTCCACGGGCTATCTGAACTTGCTGCTTTATTAGGTCGATACCGGTGACTTCTTCGGTAACCGGGTGTTCAACCTGTATGCGAGTGTTCATTTCGAGGAAATAGAAATTGCCTTCAGGATCTACGAGAAACTCGATCGTGCCAGCGCCCTCGTAATTGGCTGCTTTGGTGGCTGCGACGGCAGCTTCGCCCATTCGCATGCGGAGGTCGTCATTCACGAACGGGGAAGGGGCTTCCTCGATAAGTTTTTGGTGGCGACGTTGGATAGAGCAGTCGCGTTCGCCGAGATGGACGACGTTTCCATGCTGGTCGGCTAGGACCTGGAATTCGATGTGACGCGGGTTTTCTATATACTTCTCAATTAGCACCTCGCCATTCCCGAACGCCTTTTCGGCTTCGCTGCGGGCGAGCGTGAATTCTTTGCGAAGGGAAGCGTCGTTGCGGGCGATTCGAAGGCCTTTTCCACCGCCTCCGGCGACCGCTTTGATCATCACTGGATAGCCGGTCTCGGTCGCGATTTGGACCGCTTCGTCCTCGGTTTGAACGGTGCCGTCGCTACCGCCGCAAACCGGAACTCCTACCTTTTTTACGGTTTCCTTGGCGATCGCCTTGTCGCCCATCATGCGTATCGACTCTGCGGAGGGGCCGATGAACTCGATGTTGCACGAAGCGCATTGCTCGGCGAAGTCGGCGTTTTCCGCCAGAAAGCCATAGCCAGGGTGAATCGCATCAACATCCGCGATTTCTGCCGCGCTTATAATTCGATCCGCTTTGAGATAGCTATCGGCGCTTTGCGGACCGCCAATGCAGATGGCCTCGTCCGCTAGCTGAACGTGAAGCGATTCCAGATCCGCCTCCGAGTAAACAGCGAGCGTCTTTATTCCGAGCTCGCGGCAGGCGCGAACGATGCGCAAGGCGATTTCGCCGCGATTGGCGATGAGTACTTTTTGCATGTGGGAAATTCGTTAAGTTCAATAGCTGGTCGAGGGCGACACAGCCGGCAGAGGAATTGGTTGCCAATTGTCAGTGTAACTGACTTGTAGCGTTTTTAGGCCAAGCGAAACAATTTTTGGCCATACTCTACCGGTTGACCATTCTCGACGAGGACTTCTGCGATAGAACCGCTTTGCTCTGCCTGTATCTCGTTCATGATCTTCATGGCTTCGATGATGCAAACAACAGTGTCATTCGAAACGCTGTCACCAGATTTCACGTACGCATCGCTTTCAGGCGAGGGTGAGCTATAGAAGGTGCCGACCATCGGCGAGGTGATGTAGCTAGCGTTGTCAGGCTCGGCATCCGAAGCGGCGGCCGGAGCGCTTGCTGGAGCTGGGGCCGGGGCTGAGGAGGCGGCTACAGGATGAGGCGCCGAGGTAACGATCTGCGGGACTGCCTCTTTGCCGGTGTCCCGCTTGATCTTGAGTTTGAAATTCTCTTCTTCGATTTCGAATTCCGATAGTTCGGATCTCTTCATCAAGTCTACGATTTGCTTAATTGCCTTTATTTCCAAAGCTCTATGGGAGTTGAGGTTGTTGATTGTGTCGGGTAGGAATTCGTTTTAGCGGTCGAAAGTGGACCAGTCATTCAGCGATTCGACTGTGGCTAGCTTCGTTTTGCCTACCTATGCCCGTAATGGGCGGGGGCGATCAGTCAATCCATAATCGATCGCCAGTTTTTCGATACGGATTCTGCCTCCTCTATTATAGTAGGGAATTAAACATTTATTCCGCTCAAACTTAAAGGGGAAAGGATTCGAGCCGAATAGGTCCATTTTCCCTGGTTCTCAGTCAGGTAAGAGACCGGTCCACGAGGGCTCGGACAGACTAAAAGCCTCGGGGGAAAAACTTTTTTCAAAAAACACTTGCTTTCGGTTTTCGATGCGCCAGCTTCCGGAGCCTTCTGTTCTTTTCATGCCTGCTATTCAGCTAGACTCGGACGAGTTTCGAGACCATTCATTTTTTTTGGAGAAAGTGCTTGATTTCGGTTAAGCATTTTACAGGTTTCGTCCTCCTCGTTCTTTTCGATGGCTTAGCAGGCGATTGTCAGAAGCAAAACACCGCGTTCACTGACGCAAATTCGCTTGACGGTCGCGTTGGGTTTTGAGACGAATGAAAGCTTTCCCTCATGGGATTTCCCGTTCTTTGAAATTTATTTTGTACGATTGATTGCAACCCCAATCAATTATTTAAGTAGATGATAAACAACTAGTTTTGTTTGTCAGCGTAGTTCAAGAATCCATGGATTCAAGAACTCTCTTTTCGGAGAGTTTGATCCTGGCTCAGAATGAACGCTGGCGGCGTGGTTCAGACATGCAAGTCGAACGGGATTGTTTAGTTAGCTTGCTAATTAAACATGAGAGTGGCGAACGGGTGCGTAACACGTAAAGAACCTACCCTTATGTGGGGGATAGCTCGGGGAAACTCGAATTAATACCGCATGTGGACCTCTTTCGCATGAAAGAGAATCCAAAGCCGGGGACCTTCGGGCCTGGCGCATAGGGAGGGCTTTGCGGCCTATCAGCTTGTTGGTGAGGTAACGGCTCACCAAGGCAAAGACGGGTAGCTGGTCTGAGAGGATGATCAGCCACACTGGAACTTAGACACGGTCCAGACACCTACGGGTGGCAGCAGTTTCGAATCTTTCACAATGGGCGCAAGCCTGATGGAGCAACGCCGCGTGGGGGATGACGGCCTTCGGGTTGTAAACCCCTGTCACCAAGGATAAACCGTAGTCGGTTAATACCCGGCTGCCTGATGTAACTTGGAGAGGAAGGAGTGGCTAACTCTGTGCCAGCAGCCGCGGTAATACAGAGACTCCAAGCGTTATTCGGATTCACTGGGCGTAAAGGGTGCGCAGGCGGCCAAGTGTGTCGGAGGTGAAATCTTGCAGCTTAACTGTAAAATTGCCTTCGAAACTACTTGGCTAGAGTATCGGAGAGGATAGCGGAATTCCAGGTGTAGCAGTGAAATGCGTAGATATCTGGAGGAACACCAATGGCGAAGGCAGCTATCTGGACGATTACTGACGCTCAGGCACGAAAGCATGGGGAGCGAAAGGGATTAGATACCCCTGTAGTCCATGCCGTAAACGTTGTACACTAGATGTTGGAGGATTCGACCCCTTCAGCGTTCAAGCTAACGCGATAAGTGTACCGCCTGAGGACTACGGCCGCAAGGCTAAAACTCAAAGGAATTGACGGGGGCCTGCACAAGCGGTGGAGCATGTGGCTTAATTCGATGCAACGCGAAGAACCTTACCTAGGCTTGACATGGACTGGACCGGGGGCGAAATCCCCCTTCTCTTCGGAGCCGGTTCACAGGTGCTGCATGGCTGTCGTCAGCTCGTGTCGTGAGATGTTTGGTTAAGTCCAGCAACGAGCGCAACCC
>NZNM01000086.1 GCA_002694885.1 Opitutaceae bacterium
CCGACCACCCGGATATCGTCCAAAGGCTGGAAGCTCTAGCGGAGATGGCTCGGGCGGAATTGGGCGACCGAAGGAAGACCGGCGCAGGTCAGAGACTGCGGGGCCGAGTTAATTATCCTCAGCCTCAAGTTCTCGCCAGATAGTCGCCCATCCCATATGGCTAACTCTGGACCGCAGCCCTACCTTTCCATTTATCGGAGAGATTCTAAACAAACAGCTTCGACAATTGGACAGGCGCAATCGGAGTGAATTCGCTTAACCGATTCTGAGTCCATGAAGTCCGAGCCGGTAACCAGGCAAGTAATACGTTGGGCGCTAGTCAATCGACGCTCCATTCCCCTACATCCTCATCACTGATAAGATAACCGGTACCGCATGTCTCTCCGCACTCTCGAATCACCTCATTCCCGTCGATGACAATGGCAACCTGCAACCCGCTGATCGACGTGGAGCAATCGCCCTCCTTGCCCTTCGACTCGCCATTTAGCAAAACGCTGGCCACCGCACCGTTCCTAAAGCAAGACCACCACCGCCCAACGGCCAAAATACGGAGTCCCACATCTAATGAAACTCCTCCAGGCCTCGCTCACAGCCAACGAGTATCGATCCGCTCAAGGCCAGATGCTCATGAGGTTAGTCGAGTTCCTCGAACAGTTGGATCGAGCTCTTGAGACCAGACGACCAGTTTTGAAACTCGCTGTTGTTGATTAGCAACTGGGCTCCTTGAGCGCGACGCTTCTTCATCTCCGCGATAGGCAGTGTCGGTCCGCCAAAGGCTTTGCCATGTTTCTTGCAGGCCGCAGCAACGATTTCCCAAGCCTCATCTAAGGTCATCTCCCCGCTCTGTCTAAGCCGCAGGCCAAGATCACCTGGTCCAACGAAGATCAGGTCCACGCCTTCGGTCGCCGCGATCGCCTCCGCATTGCGCACGCCTTCAGGCGTTTCGATTTGCACGGCGAGAAAGGTCTCCCGATTCGCCCACGAGACATACTCGTCTTCGTCGTGAATGTGGAAGCCCGAATCCAAACCCGCATTGTCCAGTCCCCTGTCACCGATGGGTGGAAACTTCACGGCATCCACCAACATCCGCGCTTTTTCTGGCGTGGAAACATGCGGGATCAATAAGCCCGCAGCACCGTCTTCAAGATATCGATACAACCCCGTCTTTTCCAAAGTCGGTGAACGCAGCATTATGTCAATGTCATACAAGTGCGCGTACGCCAGCATCGCCTGGATCTCGCGCACCGTTTGGGCCCGATGCTCGAGATCCAGCCAGATGCAATCGTAACCGACTCGGGCAGCATGGCATACATATGCCGGTATATAGTGGCCAAGCACACACGCGCGGATCACTTCTCCATTTCGAATTCGGGCCAAGGTTTTGCTTTTTCTCATAATTTATCGAATACAAATAATAATGTGTAGAGATTCATACCCCTTCCTTATCCTTCCGAGGAAATATCCGGCTCGCCACTACACCCACCGTCAACCCGACGACCAGAGCAACCGGCGAGATCCACTGAAAGGTCACCGGATCCAGTCCCGTCTCAGGATCTTTGCCAAAGATCTCGCCCGAAAAGGCCACCATCGCTGCTGCCGACACGCTTGCCACCGTGGCTAGCCACACGCCCGTCGTGCTGGCGAACGGCACGAATACGGCAAAGAAGAATAGCAGGGCGATCGGCGCCGTCAGCAAGTTTACCGTCTTGTTCGTCACCGCCAAGAAATTACCGGGAATATGATCCATAAAGCTGCTTAGGAGGACGACCGCGCAGCCTATACCAAAGGCTAGGATGCGCGCGTAACGCACATGCTGCACTTCATTCTCCGGCTTCCTGCCGAAGCGATCGAGCAAGTCGGTCATCACCACAGCGGTAATCGAATTAACTCCTGAATCGATGCTCGACATCGCCGCCGCGAACAATCCCGACACCACCAGGCCCGTCACCACCGGCGGCAGCTGAAAGGCGATGAAATGCGAGAAGATCTTGTCCGCTTGAACATCAAGCCCACCCGTCTCCGGCAAAAGATCCGGATGCGCCTGATAAAAACCTAATAGGGATACCCCAACGAATCCCAGGGTCACCCCGACAACTAACCCAATCGACAGTTGCATTGCTATGGACCGTCTGGCGGCACGGACATTCTCGGTGGCCATGAATCTTTGCACGGAGACCTGGTCCCCCATTGAGGTGCATACCATCCAAAGGAATACCGATAGAACCGACCCTACCACCGTAACCCGCGTTGACGGATCCAGACTAAAGATCGGTTGATGATCCCACACGTCGGTCTGCCACGTTGTCGGAAACCATCCAAAGCCACCCATTTTCCAGGTAACGGTTCCGATCACGAGCAAGGCGCCTCCGTAGAGCAGGATCGTTTGCATTAGGTCCGTGATCACCACTGCTTTCAGCCCGCCCAACGAGGTATAAGTGATGGCAAACAAACCCGTCACCGCCACAATCCACGGCACCCATTCCTCGCCCGCGCCAATCATGATGGCGATCGCCTTGGATGTAAGAAAAACCAGCAGCGACATCCAGACTAACCGCAGCAGGATAAACATACTCATCCCCAGCAAGCGGACGCTCAAGCCCAACCGTGTCTCCAGCAATTCATAAGCGCTCGTCACGCGGCGGCGCATATAAACAGGTAGTATCCAAAACCCCATCACAAGAAATACGAATGGGTAGGAAATGTAGTTCGATAGGTACACCGGGCCCTTCCCGAGCACCTCGCCCGGGATCGCCAGATAGGTGATGGTGCTCAGCAGCGTCGCGAAGAGCGATACCCCGATCAGCAGAGAGTTCATTCGCCCCGAACCCACGAAGTACTCGCTGGTGTCTTTCTGCCTCCGGCTCATCCACCACCCTAACCCAATGGTCGAGGAGGCATAGAGTCCGAGAATAATCCAGTCGATGAGCGTCATGTATGAGGAGTAAGAAGAAGCCAAGCATCGGGAATCGGCTTCCGTGCATCAAGACCCACTCGCCGTCCACTTCGCTTGACCAGATGGGCAACCAGAGGATTCTCGATAGGCTGCAAGTTCCGTAATCCCCTACAAATTGAGCATCTTCTCTTCATAGATCTGATCCAATAACTCGGGATTCACTTGTTCTTCTCTGGAGTGAAAGTAGATGCCATAGCGCATGCGTAGAGATTCGCTATTTCCCGCCGTCACCGCGCTCCTATCGCCCTGTTTCATGGCCTCCCGTCCAAAAGCATTGGCGACCATGAGGCCATAATTCCGGTTGTGCCACCAGGAAGAGCGAAAGTTGTCGGGGTGGGCGAATATGGCTATACCTGCATGGAACCCCTCTGTCGTTCCAGAATAATCGCACCATTCGGCCTCCTGTCCCCAGGTTGTTTTGGCGGTTTCCAGACCTCGGTTGCTGCGGATCCTTCCTGTCGCCTTTTCGGTCAAGGGCGTGGCCATGCGTACGCCTAGGCCCATTTCCTCCTCGTCTCCGAAGATTAACGGCTCGTCAGCCGAAGTGTATTCTTCACCCCATGACAGAAAAAAGCCATCGGCTATTCTTTCCAAGCTGAAGCGGGATACCAGAGAACCGATCGCTTCTCCGTTCTCGCCCAAGAGGCTGTTCTCGACGGCAAAGCTCAAGCGGCCGTTCTCTATCCGAGGCTCTTTCACAAAGCGCTGATGGCGAATGGCCGCTTTATTACGCCAGAAGTCGTGACCACTGATGTCCCCGAAAGCCATCCAAAGCCCCGGGTGATAATGGGGGTGGTCGGTGGCGTCCACTCCTTCGATTGGCGGGTGATTGCGAGTCACTTGTATACCATCCGGCGTTTTCAGGTTCTTGAAATACGGACGCGGAATCGCCGGATCCTTCATCACGTAAGTAGCGATGGTTTTTCCGCCGTAGGTGATGGCGAGTTCGTTTTGGCTGAGATCGTACCTGAATCCGTCCGCTATCTTATTCGCCGTGGTGAGGTCTCGTAGATAAGCAACTAAGTCCGCCACATCCTGAACGGCCAAGGTTGAGGCGAATGAAGGCATGAGCGAGCTATGCGAACTGGAGCGGGAGGTTATATTCGATTTTCTTATACGAGCCACCTCACCCGTGACCTGCCGCAGACTGAGAATCAGGTCGCTTTCTTCCGCCAGCACTCCGGTATAGGAAGCGCCATCCGATGTGGAAATGCTTTGCGTCGCGTAGCCTTCAGTCACGATGGCGTTGGGGTCCAGAATGGACTCTATCCAGTGCCGGGCGTTGTCCCGCTCGCCAATGGTTGAAAGATCGGGACCGTAGGCGCGGCCTTGACCATCGACCTGGTGACAGGTCCAACACCCCGCGCCTTCCCGCCCCAAGAACAGCCATTCGCCGCGATCGATGTCTCCTTCCTCGAGAGCGGCCACGACGGTATCGACTGTCGTAGGACTCTCGGGAGCTTCGAGTGAATGGGGTTTCAAAACCACAAAGTAGTTGACGGGAGCCCTCGAATTCGGATCCACCAGGTTCCCCCCCAAGCTTACTCTTCCGGTGGGAAAGTCTTTGTTATAAACCCGGTAGCTCTTGGCCGTTCCCCGAAGTCCTCTGGATCGATATCGTTCGAAATTGTTCGTCAGCCAGTCGGGGCGACTCTCTCGCATGTCCTCGTCGTGCGCTACGAATACGGTCGTTGCAGTTGGCAGCTCGAAAGACAAAAAGTTCTCACCCGTTGACCAGGCATCCTGATTAAAGCCTCGGATGAAGCTCAGGCCCAAAAAGGGTTCTCCATAATCAGTCAGCAATATGCTGTCGTCCGTGTACATCTGAACTCCGTACTTAATCGTCTCTGGACTGACTTGGTAGTCGCGGCCGCTAGCCACGTGTATGTTCTTAACGAAGCGTCCGAAAGGAATGCCGCTGAATAATTCCGATTCGCTTTCCTGTAGTTCCGGTTCAATCACGCCTGATTTTTCCAGAAAGGAACGAGCGATGGCTGAAACCTTGGGATCGGAATCTTCCAGAAGAGGAACAATCGCACCGATCGAAGACGGGCGCGATTCCAGCAACGCGAGTAGCGCAGCTAGTCGCACGCCACTCTGCTCGTGTTCCAGGTATGACGTCAATTCTTGGGTGGTAGCTACGGCTCGCAAGGCCTGCCAACCGGAATAGAAAACCATGCGATCCGACTCCTTGGCCAGAAGACTAACAAGATTGCTCGCCTGGGAGCTATCCAAGGCGTCCAAAATGGCAATCGCCGCTGCCTGTCGGCACCGCGCTTCAGGATCCTTTAGAGCATTGCCGATCTCAGCATGGATTGGGCGATCTGCCTGATCAGCTCGAAATCCGAGAATGCGGATACCCTGCAGCCTTGTATTGAAATTATCACTATAAGAATTTCGCAAATGGTCTGCGAACCAATCGTCGAGGGACTCATCACCAATATTGATGCGGCCCAAAGTCCACAGCCCCCAGGTTTCCTGGAGCGTGGTGAGTGAGTCATTCGTCAACCAAGCCTTCAATTCTTGAGACGCTCCGCGACGAACAAGCTCCTCGCTCACATTCGTCCGCCGAGCTTTCAATGCATGATCAAGGTCGTCAACTAAACTATCAATGGAACGATCCGTCAAAGGAACTTCGATACCGGTCAAATTCCAGGTGCCGGGATCCTTTCCCTTCCAAGCGATACGCCAAACACGGCCTTCGTTGACCATCTCGCCATTTTCGAAAACCGATCCATAGGTTGTTCCCCAGCTCAGGGCATAGAGGGCTCCATCCGCTCCGATCTCGAGATCAGTGGTTCTGAGCAAAGACTTGCCGCCTTTGACAAAATCCATGGGGACCCCACCCCCCATTTCCATTCGAGCCCCGTCCCACTTTGGACGGATAAAATAGACGACTTTTCGCAACCAGTCGCCAACGAAGAATCCCCGATAATTCTCCGGGAAGCCCTCAGCATCGTAGTATGCCACCCCTGTCGTCGATCCGTCTACAAGAGGCAGGATAGCCGGGGCGGTTGGAAGATTATCCCTTCCAGTCCAGTCGGTACTCCAACTATGGTTCCATCCTAAGTGGGCGCCCAAAAACGGCCGGAAGAAGCGGTCTCCCTCAAGTTGGTCGTTATCGGCTCCCAACCAGTCAAATCCATCGGAGAAGTTGATGTCCCAAGGATTGCGGGCGCCGTAGCTCACGATCTCCAGATCGGAGCCATCTGGATTGGCCCGCAAAATGCCGCCCATACGGCCCCAGTCATCGTTGGGATCATGGAAGGTGGCTTCATAAGTTTCGGCTGTAAAAACTTGGGGCGGCGGAATATCTGGACTTCCTTCTGGAGCATCAATGCCAAACAGATCCCGGAACGCTTTCGGCGCCACTCGCCCCGGAAGGCTCAACCCCTTGGAATTGCCTTTCGACATGTAGAGACGGCCATCCGGAGCGAAGTTCAATCCGTGCAAGGCATGCTCGATGTTGCCTAGGTCGGTGTAGAGTTTGACATACTCGTCCGCTATATCATCCCCATCGAGATCTCGTACGATCGTCAGATCCGGAGCGTTGGCGATGTAGAGATCGTCGCCTCGCCAAATCAGACCCTGAATGCCATTAAAGCCGGTTGCGTAAAGCTGGCGACGATCGGCTACCCCATCATTATCGTCATCAATAAGCAAATACACAGAGTCTTTCGGAGAATCGGGCTTCATCCTCCGATACTGCGGCCCTTGGGCAATGAACATCCTTCCCTGCCCATCGAAAGCGATCGCGCAAGGATTCCGCACCAGAGGCTCTTTCGCTACCAGTGTGACTTCGAAGCCTTCCGGAACAATGGGAACGGCATAAAAATCAGCATCGGGATCGCCGCCTTTGTTCTTGCTGTAGAGTTGCTCATTCGGCGATTTGGGTTGGGCGGAGGCAGCGAGGGCAAGAATGATGGAGATCAGGCAAGCTGGAAGAGCGAGTACGCTCTTTCTTCTCCAAAGCTCAACCGGAGGGTAATGGCTCATTTTTAAAATTACTCGTTTACCCATTCCAGGTTGAAGCGAGCAAGGGTAAGGTTGGCATAGGCCCAATCGCGGTTGCGTTTAACTTTTGGTGGATCGATGCCGCTTTCGTAAAAGCAAAGAATCGTTCCATCGGGCATTACTGTCAGATCGCTGTAGGCGCTCGGCCCATCTTCCAGCAACTTCTGCGTCGGCCAGGTCAATCCGCCATCGCGACTCAGTTTGATAGTGACGTCGTGGCGGGCAGAATGTTTGCGTTTGGTAGTGTGCGGATTGGAGAACAGCAGTACCGAGCCGGGTTGATCGGCCGTTCCCGTATGGGCAACGATTCCCGCCATACAACCCGGTTCAAGCAGATCTTCGACGAGTAGCGACTCTGACCAATTGGTAGCCCCATCGTCGCTGTAGCTGGCTAGTCGACGGTTTCGCTCGTTCGTGTTTCGAGAAGTCAGAATCACCCGCCCATCAGCCAACTGAGCCACATTTGGCTCCCCTCCTCCCTGGATCGCGATTTCTCCCGCTTTCCAGGTAGCTCCATTGTTATCGCTGTATATCACACAGGCCGCTTTTCGAAGGGGCGCCTCTTCTTCATAAGTGGCCATCCAAAAAGGAACTATCAGACTACCGATTTCCAACTCAATGTCAGGCTCTACGGCAATTTGCGATGACATCTGCTTGGTCTATTTTGAATACCGTTTCTCGACGCTATCTAATAGCGCCTTATTCCCAAGTAATGTTTTCACGACTATAGTAGATGAAACGTCCGTATTCTGTACCTACAATTAGGTCGGGTTTTTCATCGAAAAACGCCACTGCGGGCGAGCAGGCGTGCTGGCCCAAGTGAACCGGCTCACCCTTGTGATGCATAAGCTTCGGGTAGGCGAAGGCTGGATCCTGGTTCGTCCCTTTATTCTCCAGTAGCAGTACCGCGGCTCCAGCTTTATCTTTGGACCAGGGCAATCCACTTTCATCGGCCACAGGAACCGTTCCGTGCCGCGGTGTGCCCACGATGAGATCGAAATCGCCGTCGCCGTCCCAGTCCACTGACTCGAACTTCGTACGCCCTCGTCCACCGGCGTTGAGAAAATTGGCGTGGATGGGAGAACCATCCTCTAGAAGCAGCCTGCCACCGTCTTCCAGATTGTATACGTCGACCTGACGATAGAGGTGAAACTGGTCGTCATCATTCAGGGTAATGTAGACCCTTCGACCATCCAGAGTATCGATGCCCGGCCGCGTTCGCCAACTGCCATGCATGTCTAGGTCGTTGAGGTAAAGTGGCTTTTCCGAGGCCACCTGTGGCTGAGTCTTTGTACCCACATTTAGATACACCGTGTGCATGCCGCGAACGTCGTTCATGAGTATGTCGTGTAAACCGTCTCCATTCCAGTCGTAGACGTTCGGACAGGTATAACCCCAGCGGGCTTCACCCGGCCCCTGGATGCTACCGTATTGGCCCTGAATATGCACCAGCTCCCCCGCGGCTGCTAGGCGTTGGGGCGGGCCAAACCGTGGATCCTTATTGCTAGCCAGGTTTTCAAAAAACAAAAAGAAGCCCTGGGAATTACCGGCCACGATATCGAGGTTTCCATCGCCGTTCCAGTCGACCACGTTGGGTACGACCAGAGTGCCGCCAAACAATTCGGCCGAAGCTTGCTGGACGTCCCCCATCGGCCTAAAAGCTATTCGCTCAGGAAGATCCTTCTCCGGCTGCCTCTGATAGTAGTACATGCCTCCTTCACCTGAGGCTAGAAAGTCCATCCGCGAGGAATCCGAGGAAGGGTAAGCTATGACGTTGGTCCAGGTTTCCGGATGACGGAGCGAGATGCCTTCTTCATCTACAACCGGAGTTTTGGTTACCGTCGCGTTTCCGTCCTCCGGCATAAAGTCAGTCAAGGAATGCAGGCCACCCAGCAGGGTCCCGAAGACGAGCTTCGGGTCTCCCTGATTCTCAAGAACCGCCATACCATTAATGCCAAAATGCCCGCCAGCCTCATGGGACAAGATTTCCTCGGCGTTCACGCTCTCGGGGTGATTAGCAAAACTAAACGTCGTTCGATAAATAGCATCCTTGGGAATGCCACCCATCCAAATTCCGGATCCGTCGAAGGGCCGGTAGGCGGCATTACGGTGGTGCACGAGTGTCGGTTTGTAACTTACGTCATCCCTTACACTGAGGAACAAGGTTAGTTGACCCTCTTCACCGAGGGTGGCGGTAGCAGCGCTTGGCAGCCTGGGTAAACCCGAAAGACTGACCCTGGATTCGACATTAAAACGCAGTCCATCCCGATCGAAGCGGGCGATAACAATTTCCTCGTGCCGTACCCATATCCCAATGACTTCATTTTCTGATGATTCAAAGACGTAGCCCGCTACTGCATGATCCTGAAGCGAATAGTTTTCTAGCTCGGGCAGTTCCGATATATCGACTTCAATGGGCGGAGAAAAAACCGGCACGCCGCTCGGAGAGTCCTTGACATAGCGATACAGATGAAAGCCCGGATACCAGCGATCGGAGCTGACAAAGATGTCCGGACGCTCTCCCTCATAAACATGGGCAAAACCCAAAGGCGTGGAACTGATTCCAATGGATGCTAAAGGACCGATCCCTTCCTTGCCACCCACCAGGATTGGTTGGCCGCTCACCATGAGCTCCTTGTTCTGAGCCCAGGCAAATGAGGCCAGAAGTAGAGAGCCGTATAGTAGGAGAAACTTATTGAAGTGCTTTGCAGTTTTTGAATAATATCTCAATTTCTTGAATACAAATTTCATCGTAAGAAGAAGATTAATAGTCACTTCCGGCAGCACTCTGTGAACAGGATTCGATCCAAGCTTCCAGTTCTTTGCGCATACTACCAACGCGGTCGGGCTGCTGAGAAGCCAAATCGGTTGATTCACCCGGATCAGTTTTTAGGTCGAACAGCATCCATTGTTTACCTCCATTCACGGAGAGGAGCTTGTAATTC
>NZNM01000087.1 GCA_002694885.1 Opitutaceae bacterium
CCAACAGTCACCACAGCAGCCTATCGCGATGGCGGAAACTAGCTCCAGCGTTTATTCGCATATCCCCAATGGAATCACCATTGCGCGGCTGATTTTGGCCATCGCTTTTCCATTCCTGCCCGAGAGCTGGCACTTGGAAGTAATCGCCGTCGCACTGGTTACCGAGTTTCTCGACGGATTTATCGCCCGCCTGTGCGGTTGGACCAGCTATCTCGGCCAAGTCCTGGACCCGATCGCCGACAAATTCTTCTTTTTTTCCGTCGCCGTCACCTGGATGTGGATGGGCAAGCTAACGTTCCTGCAATGGCTTCTACTAGGGTCACGTGATCTAGGCGTGCTTTTCATCACCATAGGCTTGGCGCTGGCGGGCCGCATTCGCAGCGTCAAGTCGATTAAAGCCCAATGGCTGAGCAAGCTGACCACCGTTCTTCAGTACGCCGCTTTGCTTGCAGTGTTGCTCGCCATCGCTGAGCCGCTTTGGATCTTGTGCATCGCTACCGCTATTACCGGAACCCTCGCGGTCATCCAGTATGGTTTCATTATACGGGGTCGATTAACCCAGCAATAGGAAGTCGAAGCTCAAGAATCGCATTTGCCTTGAAGCAAATTCGCAAATCCCACGATAATCCCGGCAATGCTATCCCTCAATCAACTAGCGCGCTATCCGATCGCTTTTCTTATGCAGGCCAAAGTGCTTTTCGGAACTATTACTGCTCTATTCTTGGCTCAAGCGAGTTTCGGCGAGCGCCATGGCTCCCAGTACAATATCCTTTACGTCACCATCGATGATCTGAACGACTGGGTTGGCTGTATGAATAGCCACCCGCAAGTCAAGACGCCTAACATCGATCGACTCGCCGAACGCGGGCTCTTGTTTACTAACGCCCACTGCGTGGTGCCCGCTTGCAGCGGTTCTCGTGCCGCAAACTGGACGGGGCTCTCCCCAATCAACAACGGCGTCTACGGCAATGGGCAGCGTATCGAGAAAACCATGCCAAAGGCCACTATGTTAACCCATGATTTAGAGTCCCAGGGCTACTACACGATGGGAACGGGTAAGCTCTTCCATGGAAGAAACCAGAACTACTTCGATGAATATGGGCCCGACTATGACAAGTGGATGCCAATTCTTCCCGATGAACGAACCATCAGCAAAGAGTCGCTAGCCGACAACGATCCGTATGTTCGACATGAAATCCCTCGCCTGGGGATTACGATGCCACTGAATCGCATGCCGCGGGATCGCAATCGCGGTTCTAGAACGATCGACTCCTTCGACTGGGGCGTTATCGATCGACCAGACGAAGAATGGACAGATACTCAGAGCGCGGAATGGGTTGTCGAAAAACTGGGCCAATCCTATGATCAGCCCTTTTTCTTGGCAATAGGCTTCTACCGCCCGCATCAGCCGCTCTGGGTGCCGAAGCGATTTCACGAAATGTACCCGCCAGAGTCCGTGATATTGCCACACACTCTGAAAGAGGATCTCGAAGACGTTTCCGAGATCGCTCAAAGTTTCGGCCGCTACGCCCTTACCAGTGGAGCCCACGACACCGTAGTGGAGTATGGCCAGTGGCGAAACGCCGTTAGCGCTTATTTGGCATCCATCACCTATATCGATCACGAATTGGGTAAGGTAATCGACGCGCTCGACGCTTCCAAGCACGCCGATAACACGCTAATCGTCCTTTGGTCGGACCACGGTTGGCAATTGGGCGAGAAGGAGCATTGGGGAAAATTTACCACCTGGGAGCGATCCACCAAAGTGCCTCTGATCGCTGTACCCCCTTTGACCAAGCAACCATCGGGCTTCAAGCCAGGTAGAGAATGTCATCATCCAGTATCTCTCCTTGATTTGTATCCAACCGTTATGGACGCGCTCGATCTCGACATCCGCGACGATCTCGATGGTAATTCACTGCTTCCATTAATCGCCAATCCGGAATCCCGATGGCCCCACTTGGCAATCACCCACGTCGGGCGCGGCACGCAAACCATTCGCCACAGCCGGTGGCGCTACACGCAGTATTTCGATGGTTCGGAAGAGCTGTACGACCACGGACGAGACCCTCGCGAATGGAACAATCTCATAGAGGATCCTGAATACGCTAACATCGCGCAATGGCTGTCGAACGAATTGCCTAGAGACCCCAACTACAAACATTTTGTACGCTACGGAGACTACAAAGCTGTCGTCCCCTCCGATAGTTCACCGATGATGCTGTTCGGCCCTAAAGTAGAGATGCTCGCTGAATCCAAGGACGTATCCAAAAATCACCCCGATATTGTACTGCGCATTCAAAATCATCTAAAAACTCACCCAAATTCACCGAAACGATTTATCCTCAAGTAAGCAATTGGTCCCCACGCTCATTCCCGATACCGAAATGATCAAAAACGCTCTATCTCTACTCTGCCTATCCGCTACTCTCGCTTACGCCGTGTCAGATCGGCCGAATGTCATCCTCATAATGGCCGATGATCTCGGCATCGAAGCGCTGGGTTGCTATGGCGGAGCCTCTTACAATACGCCTAACCTAGATCGGCTGGCTGCTGAGGGAGTAAGATTCGACGACGCTCACTCCGTTCCCTTATGCACCCCTACGCGTGTCGCCCTCATGACCGGAAAGTACAATTTCCGCAATTGGCTTGCCTTTGGTATACTCGATCCCGAAGCCAAGACCTTTGGGCACTGGTTTTCCGAAGCTGGTTACAAAACCTGCATCTCTGGCAAATGGCAGCTCCGAAGCTACAACCCGCCTGATTTCCAACCTGAATGGCGCAATCGCGGCATGCGGGCAGAGGACTCTGGATTTCACGAATACTTTCTCTGGCATACCGAGCATACCGAAGACAAAGCATCTAGGTTTCCAGATCCGCGTATCCAAGCCAATGGGAAATACCTGACCGACACAAAAAGCCAATACGGTCCCGACCTTTATGTGGACTACGTAAACGACTTCATAGAACGGAACCAGGAGGAACCCTTCTTCGTGTACTACCCGATGGCCTTAACCCACGGCCCGTTCAATCCAACGCCCGATTCAGAGGCTTGGCGAAACGGCAATCGGTTCGAATCAAGCCCAGACAAGTACTTCGGCGACATGGTCGAATACATGGATAAACTGATCGGGCGAATTGACTCCAAACTCCATGACCTAGGCATACGCCACAATACGATGCTTATCTTTTACTCGGATAACGGGACACCAAAAGAAGTGGTATCCAAAATGCGTGACGGGCGGGCGATTCGCGGTGGCAAAGGCGAGAACAATCGCCGCGGCACTCACGTGCCCTTAATTATCAATTGGCCTGCTGGCCAAGCGGGTGGACGCGTTGTTTCGGATCTTGTGGATACAACGGATTTCATTCCGTCAATGTTCGAAGCCGCAAACATTCCGTTACCCACGGATGAAATTTTCGATGGCCATTCCTTTATTCCCCAACTTCGTGGCGAAAAGGGAAACCCTCGTGATTGGGTATTCATCCATCACGATCCTCTTCCAGGCCACAATAAGAAGGGGCGTAGCATCTCTCGCTGGATACAAGACAAGCGGTACCAGCTATTCGACGAAACGGGCGACAACCAATTCTACGATTTCACTACGGATCCCGAGCTCTTGTACCCGATCGATCTCAAAAAGGCGGATGCCGAAACACGCGCCGCTCACACCCGCCTAAAGAAGGCCCTATCGAAGATGCATAACTGAAGGAGCGCGGCACTTTCGCCCGTGAAAAGTAGCACAGGCTTCCAGCCTGTGTCCGATGAATGTTACACAGGCAAGATGCCTGCGCTACTCCTCCCGTTTCAACTTTCGCTGCGGGTTGTCTGCCCAAAAGGACGCGATTACCAGAGCAATGGCGCCGATCAACGTTGCCACGAAAGCGGCAAAGTACGAGCCCGTGTAATCTTTGCAATAGCTGAACAACAAGGGGCCTGTCGCGCTGGCTATAATCATCGACGACATGAACACGCCGCTGATCGCTCCGATATGGCTCACACCATAGTAGCGAGCGATAAAGGCCCCCGATATCGGGCCAAAGCAGCCACTGGTTATACTCATCCCAATGATGATTGCGGGAATGAGAAATCCCTCGACCGGAACGACCAGAGCCGCAGCAGATAAGGCAATTCCGGAGGCCATGAAGGCGGCGAAGTACTTGAGGCGAAACCGGTCGCTGTACCAGCCCACCCCAATACTTATGAGCCCGCCTATCACCGCGCTCGGCAAAAATAATCCCAAAATGCGTTTGTCAGGAATTCCCAGCTGTTGGGCCAGGTCCAAAACGTGAAATACATAGGCGGTGATAAACAAGGCCTGCAGAGCGAAGATCCCATTGTATATCCAGAAAGCGAAGTTCCGAATCGCCTCGGCACGCGTAAAATCTCTTACTACCGAAAATTCGGGATTATCCTTTTGCTTCTCGCCAGGGGCGATGCCGCCATCCACGGACAAACCGCATTCTTGCGGATTGTCCCGAAAAATGAGCCACCCAAAAAAGGCGACACCTAAAGCAAGAGCTAGACCGAGAACCCTCCAGGCTATTCGCCAGTCCGTCGCTTGTATAAGCTCGTAGAATACGATCGGAGCAAGTGAAAAGCACACGCTCACCCCGATTCCCGTAAACGGCAATACCTTTCCCCGATGGTATTCCCACCATTTCGCCACCATATTGCGTCCTGCCATGGTTACAAAACCCTGTCCCGTAAACCGTATCAAAAAGAACCCTACCGTTATACTGGCAACCAACATCCAGTTCAATGCTCCTTGAAGACTCCAAAGTCGGGCGATCGCTAAGGGAATCCAATCAACAACGCTGAGATAGAACAGCGAAAGGCCGAGAGAAATACTCGAAGCGACGATCAATCGCCTTGCCCCAATCCGGTCGTAAATCTTACCCGCCCACAAAAGTATGGCTCCACTAACCGCCGTACCGATGAAATAGGCTAAAGCCACCTGCGAACGGGTCAGTCCCAAAGCGACAATTAACTCGTCGTTGAACACATTTACCCCGATCGTCTGACCGGGAATGCTAGCCACCATGCTTGCGGCAGACGCTATGGCAATCACCCACCCGTAATGAAAGGGCAGCCCAGCAGGACGAAATGGAAAGTCAGGAGAATAGAGCTTGGACATAGGTTGGACTAACACCACTTACAAAAAGGATTGAGCAAATGGTGCAGCCTCTCCTTCGGGGACGGGCATGAAGCGACCCCGGGCGGCGTGTTTGCTTCCACCGTGCGACAGCACCCTTGCAAGCAAGCCGCCTTGCCCAAGATCGCTTCACGCTCCGCCATTTACCCAATCCTTTTTGTAAGTGGTGTAAATACCCAGCGCCATTGGTAGAAATGTAGCGGCACTAAACCGCCGCTTCACAGGATTGTCACCAACCATCCTATCGCTCTTCGATCTCGATCTTACGGAATTCCAGCAAACTAAGCTCCCCTTGGATCCCTATATGCCCATCGAGATTCTTGATGTGGCTACCCACAGTGACAAGGCTTCCGTTTACCGAAATTCTAACTTCCTCTCCCATGCACTCTATCTCGAACGTCTGCCATTTACCTGCCGGCTTGTACGCTGCCCGCAAGGCCTCCATGTCCGTTTCCGACTCAAAAGCGGGAGCTCCATAGGGAATCAGCGAACCTAACGGGTAGTCCCCCTCCAAAGTATCCCGGCATTGAATCTGATACCCGTCCTCAGGCCATCCATTCTCATCATCTACGCTGTCTGGACCCGTACGGACGAAAATCCCGCTATTGGCTTCTTCCTCGATGAAGCGAAACTCCATGGTTAGTTTAAAATCGGCGTATGTCTTTTCCGAACGCAACCATCCCGTACCTTTATTGACCTTCAATACCCCACCTTCGACGGCGAATTGGCCCCCACTCTGGATCTCCCAATTCGCCAAGCTCTCTCCATCAAAAAGCGACACCGAACCATTCGAACTCGAACAGGAAACGAGGAGGACGCCCAATAGAGAGAAGGCAGAACAGAGAAGAAACTTAGAAAAACTCAATTTCATCCCGCCTCGATAAGCGCCGTTCTATCAAAACGCAACACCCCAACAGCGCTTCAGTCACTTAAAGCCTATGCGGTTGCATCCTATTCGTTGGCATGCGACACTTCGCGCCTGATGCCCGCTAAGCGAACAATGTGAGCGGTGTCGGAAACAAATCCTTCAAACAACGCTCCCATCCTCGCTTGTTGCCTCTATAAGGAAAACGAGTGTCTCATTGAGACAATAGGTTATTTTGCGTATGGGCCAATTGAAAATTTTCGATATAGAGGTGCAAAATATCCAGTTGTTAGATACTATTTTACCTAATGCTGGCTACTGCTAATCGCACGGCCAGCAAGGCCAATAACACAGCGCTTGCCTTGTTCATAATCGATTGAGTTTTCGGCGAACGGACGAGAAAATCCCGCAATGCGCCGCCCATAAATGCTACTCCACCAAACACCATGACTGTGGCTCCGATAAACATGAGACCTAGAATGACCACTTGCCCGGATACCGCTCCTCTTTCGGCATTCACAAATTGAGGCAGAAAAGCCAAAAAGAAGATCGATACCTTGGGATTGGTAACGTTCATGATCACGCCCCGCCGGTAGAATCCTCCATTGGATGGCCTATCGGGATTTTCCAGCTTCTGGGCCCTGGCAGTAAATGCCTTCCAAGCGAGAAAGAGCAGATAGCCAACTCCCACGATCTTAACGAGCGTGAACGCAACGGCTGATGCTTGGAAAATAGCGGCCAACCCGAATACCACAGCAAGCGTGTGGAAAAGCAATCCCGTGCAGAGACCTGCCGTCACACGTAGCCCCGCTGCTCGCCCATGCGTCGCAGATTGGGCCAAAACAAAAAGATTGTCCGGCCCCGGAGCCAAGCACAAAGCGATCGAAACGACCAAAAAGGGAAATATCACTTCAGTATCCAACATCTGTACTCAAGTATACACCCTTGGATTCGATTTACACATTCTATTTTTTGAGGATGGTTTTATTCGCTTTGAGGAAGGTAGGGCTGACTGTCCCCAGTCAGCCGTTCCGGGGAACCTCTCCTAGCTCGGCTGACTAAAGACAGCCAGCCCTGCCATCTTTACATCTAAAAATCCCGACCAACCCAACCTCAAACGAAAATGATCGCCGTCCAAAGAACGGTTCTGGGCCAATTCCAAGCAATCAAACCGGAGATCGTTCTCGAGTCCTTTCCGAGATCTTGCAGATTCCTATGTAGAGGGGCAGCCACCAATCCTGTTAGTATCCAAGTTGCCCCGACTAAGGCCGCGTAAATAATACTTGGCATCGAGGCATCTGTCAGGAGCAAGCCTGCTCCCGCTGCCAACTGGCCAATCATTAGCGGTCCTACCATCCAAGCGATCCTGTTCATGTACCGCTTATGCCAATCCACAAACAGCCCCGCCTTCACTTCGCGAAAGCTTGGGTAGACATAGAACTGCACTACCCAAACGAGGATTGCCATCCCCCAGTCGGAGATAGCCCTAACCCAGTGCAGCGACGATTCGATTTCTATATTCAACCAACTGGCGTAACTTTCGCCAATCCTCCATCAACTCCGATCACTTGTCCGGTTATCCAGCTTTGCCCATCGTCCAAGAGCCAGGCTACGGCTCGGGCTACATCTTCCGGATCGCCGATCTTCCCTAGCGCATGCATTCTCTCGGACATCTTTAGCGAGCTCGGATTAGACGTAATCCTCTCCGACAAATTAGTCCTCACCAGACCAGGAGCTACGCAATTAATCCGCACGCCCTTGCCAGCGTATGTCGCAGCAGCCGAGCGGACCAGCCCTTCTACTCCCGCTTTTGCAGCCGAGATAGCTTCGTGATTAGCCAACCCCTGCTGGGCTGCTCCCGAAGAAACCAAAACGATCGATCCACCCGTTTTGGAAAACCGTTTGGCCGCGGCCCGCACCAAACCAAAAGCCGAATACAAATTCTTTGAAAGAACACTGTCGAATTCCTCGATTCGAGTTAAGTGGGCCGGTTTGAGCAAAATGGAGCCCACGCAAAGGGCTGCTCCCACCAACTCGATATCGTCGCTTCCGATGCCTGCAAACAGCTCGTCTAAGCTTTCCCAGTCTTCCGCATCGACGGTTCGGTAGTCGACTCCACCCACCCGTTGGTCCCCTTCGACGACAAGCGGATTTCTGACCCCAGCGATCACTCCTTTGCCTTCGGCAATTAATTGTTCGCAAGTCGCCTTCCCGATATCCCCTGCTCCACCTACTATCACGTATGTCTTCTGCATCATTAAGTTCTCAATCAATTATTAGATTCTTTCAAAATCCATTGCCGCGTCTTTTGAGCCCGGGCCCGAAGTCCACTTCGCTCTTCAGCTCCCATCCGCTTCAAATTTCGCAACTGCAATCCCATCCGCTGGTTCCCAGCTAGCGCCTTTTCGTGCCGATCCAGATAGTCCCAATAGAGCACTGTGATCGGACAGGCATCTTCGCCAGTCCTAACGTCAGGACGAAAACGACAACCTTTACAATAGTTACTCATCCGGTTGATGTATTTTCCCGTGGATACATATGGCTTTGAAGCCATCACTCCTCCATCTGCATACTGAGACATGCCCAGCGTGTTGGGAAGCTCTACCCACTCCACCGCGTCTACATAGATCGACAAATACCAACGGTGAACTTCTTTCGGATCCACTCCCCAAAGCAGAGCGAACAATCCGGTAACCATTAACCTCTGAATGTGGTGGGCGTAGCCGTATTCCAAAGTCTGATCTAGAGCCTGCCTTAAACAATTCAGTGAAGTCTGACCGGTCCAATAGAAATCCGGGAGCGCTTCCGAAGCTCCCATTGCGTTACGATCTGCATAATCGGGCATGTAACGCCAGTAAACGCCTCTCACATACTCGCGCCACCCGATGACCTGACGGATAAAGCCTTCAACCGATTCGATAGGTGCCCTACCTTCGCGGTACTCTTTCTCCACTGCCTCGATCACCTCACGAGGCGATAACAGTTTCAAATTCAGCGATGGGGAAAGAAGCGAATGGTTAAGAAAGGGCTCCCCTGTCCACATGGCATCCTGATACTTGCCGAAATCGGCCAAGCCTTTCTTCAGAAAATCTTCCAAGGCGCACTTCGCATCCTGCGACGCAACTGGCCAGGCGAACGTATCCAATCTCCCCGGGTGATCGGCAAATCTGTGTTCTACAAGCTCGATCACTTCGCGAGTTATCGAGTCAGACCTGAATCTGACAGGAGGCGGAACAGTTTCTGGGCCACGTTTGCCAAATGACGCTCGATTACTGGAATCGTAGTTCCACTCCCCTCCCGCTGGGGTATCTCCATCCATCAAAATGCCGGTCCGTTTCCGCATCTCTCGATAAAAGTACGCCATACGAAGCTGTTTCCTGCCTTCCGCCCAATTCTCAAAATCGTCCCTTGAGCAAAGGAAACTGCTATCTTCAAGCATCTTCAAGGGAGTGGTAATGTTGGTTGCCAAGTCCTTAAATGCTTTCTTGAGCCGCCATTCACCCGGCTCGGTCATCAGAACTGAACCGGTCACATTCTTGCTCTTTAAAAAGTGCTCGAGCAATTCATCAAGACCCTTGGGATCCTGATTCTTCTCCAACTCTGTATAGAACACGCGGATACCTCTCGATTCCAATTCTTTTCGAAAGTGACGCATTGCCGAAAGGAAAAGCGCGATACGTTGCTTGTGCGACCAAACATACTCCGCCTCGATCACCGACTCGGCCATCCAGACAGCGTCCTGTTTGGGATCGAAAGACCTGAACGTTTCCAATTCACAGCTGAGCTGATCGCCTAGCACAACGACCAAATTGCGAATGCCTGACGTATCGCTAATCTTCGGACTCCGTGCTGGCTTTTTCATTTGAGTTTCAACTCCAATTCAGCGGCAACGCTCTCAGCCACCCGCAGGCCAGACAAATAAGCCCCTTCAACTTTCGGCGCCACGTAACCATCTCCTGCATGCCATAGCATTATGCTCGGATCGCTACTGTACGAATCGGATATGCCGTGTTCGCGGCGTTTGGCGTATCGCCACTTTTGTAGCGAAGTGGATACTATTTTCAATTCCTTTGACCTCGGATAAGCATCAAGTAGGCACTCGATGATTGTATCAGGATTGGAATCAAAATGCCGTTCGGCGAAATCCGGTCCGGACTGAATGATAACGCCAGGGCTTTCCAAGCCGCGCTTCTTCAAGGTGTCAGCTACCGTAGCGATAGGCTCTGGATCGTCGTATTGCAAAAAACCCGAATCTGAAACCGGAAACGGCTCTTTTAACAGGGCCATTAGCGCAATGCCTTTGTCATACTCGATTTTAGATAACGTATTTAAAACGCAACTACTTGGTTCAGTTGCTTCGCTTTTCAGAAGATCGAGAGCTTGCGGAGCTGGGCAGGTCATCAACAAACTTCGACTTCTAACCAATTCCGCTTCAGACGACACCTCCCAATAATCGCCACAGAAACGCACGTTCTCGATTCGCATACCTCGCTTAACATCGAGACCTTCCGCTAGAGTCTTCGCGATCTGATTCATACTAGGAAGTCCGGCATAACGTTCTTTCCCCGCTTCTCCAAACCAAGGAATTACGACTTCCTCAATCAGCAGATCCTCCACTATCTTCGAAAACTCGGCACTACGACGCGTGACAAACTGGGCCCCATGGTCAAACGGAGCCCCTTCGATCCTGCGAGAGGCAACCCGCCCACCAACGCCGCGACTCTTGTCGCACACCATGACAGAGAAACCAGCTTCGACGAGTCGCCGGGAAGCCGCTAATCCGGAAATGCCCGAACCGACAACTAAGCAATCAAAAACCGAGCTGTAATCTCTCACCAAACAAGCATCTCACGATCTCCGACGCTCACAAGCGTTGATTAGGACCAAGGCCTAATTCTAGTAGTTCATAACCTACGCACGGTGACAAATGACACATGCCAAAAGGCAGGGGGATCGTCTCGATCCTCCGAAA
>NZNM01000088.1 GCA_002694885.1 Opitutaceae bacterium
ATCGAATTGCATATAAAGCTCCATTCGCCCGATTTTGAGGGCATGAGCAGCCAGCCATTCCGCATTCAGCCTGGGACTTTCGACTGACTTGCGCTCCAGGAAATCCGCGCTTTTCTGCACGACGTCCAATACTGTCAGTCGCTCGTCCATTTTCGCTAAGATTCAGCCTGGGCAGTCATTAAGGCTTCGATCTTCAACTTTTGGTCTTCGGCTTGCAGGGCTTCGATTACCTCGTCCAGCTCTCCTTCCATCACCTGGGTCAGGCTGTGAATCGTCAATCCGATACGATGGTCTGTCAGCCGGCTTTGAGGAAAGTTGTAGGTTCTTATCCGCTCGCTTCGGTCGCCGGTCCCCACTTGCTTCTTTCGGTTTTCCGCGTATTTCGCCCGCTCTTCTTCTTCTTTGGCCTGCAGCAATCGAGACCGCAATACCGTCATGGCCTTGGCCTTGTTCTTGATTTGCGAACGCTCGTCCGCGCAGTTCACCATAATCCCGGTAGGCTTATGCAGGATTTGAACGGCAGAGTCAGTAGTGTTCACTCCCTGGCCACCAGGACCACTTGCCCGTGTCACCGTGACTTCCAGATCCTGCTGATCTATTTGCACGTCGACCTCCTCCGCTTCGGGAAGGACAGCTACTGTAACGGTAGACGTGTGAATGCGTCCTTGGGACTCCGTTTCAGGAACGCGTTGAACGCGATGAACGCCGCTCTCGAGTTTCATCTGCTTATAAGCCTCGTCTCCCCGGATCAAGAACGCCACCTCCTTGAATCCACTGATTCCACTTTCACTCGATCCCAGTTGCTCCAGCGTCCAACCTCGCCGCTCGGCCAGCCTGCCATACATTCGGAATAGGTCTCCAGCGAATAGCGACGCCTCGTCTCCCCCGGCGCCCGCTCGGATTTCCACAATCGTATTGCGCGAGTCCGAGTCCTCTGGCGGTATCATGGAAACCAGAATCTTCTGCTCCAACCTCTCGATTTCGGCCTCCAATTCCGGAAGTTCCTCTTGGGCCAATTCTTTCAATTCTGCGTCGCCTTCTTCATCCTCCAATAGCTCCTGATGCTCAGACAAAGCCGATTTCGCCCCGCTCAGGGCATCGTAGTCTTCGATAAGCTGACGCAGCTTAATTTGCTCGCGTGACAGCGCTGCCGAACGACGGGCATCGTTGAAGAAATCGGGCTGATTCATCAGCTCGTCAATTTCTTCAATCCGTTTCTCAAAAGGGGAAATGTCCGGAAGCTCTATTGCCATATGAAAGCAAGGAGCAATGTCGCGTCGTTTCGGAAACTGCAAATCGAATCTATCGGTGGTTCAGATTGCCATTGCAGTAACCAGACCATCCCCTTTGCTAACGACTATGCCGCAAGGACTGTTCACCCAGAACAGAATCGCTCTCATCTGGGATTTCGACAAAACGCTCATTCCAGGCTACATGCAGCAGCCCATATTCGAGCGCTACAACATCGATGAAAGCCGATTTTGGGAAGAAACCAATGCCCTCGCCGACCATTACACGCAGCGGGGATACAGCGTTTCAGGCGAAATTCTCTACCTAAACCATCTTCTCACCTATGTGAGAAATGGCAAACTCAAGGGCCTTAACAACGGAATTTTGAGGGAGCTGGGAGCCGAAATCGAATTCTACGAAGGACTTCCCGAGTTCTTTCAGGAGCTACGAGAAGAGACGCGCTCGAAACCTGAATACGCCAGGCACGAAATCGAACTGGAGCACTACATTGTCAGCACGGGCCTGGCGGAAATGATCCGTGGGAGTAAAATAGCTCCATTCGTAGAGGGAATCTGGGGGTGCGAGTTCATTGAAAATCCCCTGACCCCCGGTTTCCTGGATCAAGATGAACTGCCAGTGGAAACGGAATTGGAAATCAGCCAAATCGGTATGATGGTCGACAACACGACCAAAACGAGAGCCTTATTTCAGATAAATAAAGGTTCCAACAAAGACCACGGTATCGATGTAAATGCCAAAATGGCCCATGAGGATCGTCGGATACCCTTCCAGAATATGATCTATATCGCGGATGGTCCCAGCGATGTTCCCAGCTTTTCGGTCGTTCGCAAGTTTGGCGGCAAAGCGTACGCCGTTTACAAACCTAGCAATGATGCCGAATTCGCTCAAAACGACGTGCTCCTGCAAACCAATCGCATCCACGCCTACGGCCCGGCCCGCTATGGGGGCGACTCCAATACATCGATGTGGCTTCGCCTCCACACGCAGAAAATTTGCGACCGCATCGTCGCCGATCGAGAATTGAATTTCGCCAGGCGCATTTCCGAACCCCCTAGACATCTGAAAGACGAGCCTGAGGAGCTGGAAAACGACCCGGACCAAGTGTCGCAGGGAGACTTGGATTTCGGCTCGAATGCGTCGAGGTAGCCACCCTTCAACCAAAGCTGGTACCGGCTTCAGGCCGCAAATGCCAAATGAATCGGGAAATACTTGAAATTGGCCACGCTCTCATCTAAACGCTTCGCCCTCTAATTATCCCAATCGAAGCCAAAAGAAATCCTTCCGGCTGCGAGTCGGGTTAAATCGCTGAAAATCAGCTCCTTCACGGGAACCTGATCTCGTCGGCCGAATCTATTTTCAATCCCTGAAAAATAACAATAAATCCACCTATGGTTGCTGTAGAAAATCTAGTCAAAGACTATGGTGACTTGCGCGCCGTCGACGGCGTTTCCTTCCAGGTCAAGAAAGGCGACATCCTCGGCTTTCTCGGCCCGAATGGAGCAGGCAAGTCCACTACAATGAAGATGATAACCGGCTTCTTGTCGCCGACATCGGGCACCGCTTCTGTCGATGGTTTCGATGTCCGCAAGAATCCGCTCGAGGCCAAGAGCCGTGTCGGCTACTTGCCCGAAAGCAGTCCCGCGTATCCTGAGATGACCGTTGTCGAGTTCCTATCTTACGTTGCGGAAACACGCGGCTTTCGATCGAAAGACGAAGTCCACAATCGCCTGAGTGATGTCATCGTCAAATGCCATCTGCAATCGGTGCAAAGCCAGTCGATCGAAACGCTTTCAAAAGGCTATCGGCAGCGCGTCGGCGTCGCCCAAGCCATCCTTCACGACCCACCGGTTCTGATTCTCGATGAACCAACCGATGGCCTGGACCCCAATCAGAAACACGAGGTCCGCAAGCTCATCAAGGCAATGTCCGAAGATAAGGCGATTGTCCTATCCACTCATATCCTCGAAGAGGTCGAAGCAATCTGCAATCGAATCATCGTCATCGATCAAGGCAAAGTTCGCGTCGACGAGATGCCAGAGGAGTTCAAGGCCCGAAAACCGGGATCCTCAATCGATGAAATCTTCCGCGAAATAACCAGCAGCAAAGCTTACGCATGAACCAAGTACTTCCTGTATTCAAAAAAGAGTTTTTCGGCTATTTTCGCTCGCCCGTAGGCTACGTGATTCTCGCCGTATTCCATATAGTGATCATCGGGCTCGCCGTATTCGCGGGCTACTACGAAAGCAACCAAGCTAGTCTGGATACGCTTTGGACCTTTCTTCCGTGGGCTTTTCTGATTTTCATTCCGGCCACCGGAATGAGGCTCTGGGCTGAAGAGGAAAGATCCGGCAGTATTGAGCTTCTCTTCACTCTACCGATTCCTCCAATGGCCGCAGTCCTGGGTAAATTCTTAGCAGCCTGGGCGTTTATCGGAATCGCCCTAATCCTGACCTTCTCGCTAGCCTTTACAACCAGCTATTTGGGAAATCCGGACTGGGGGATCATGTTTGCGGGCTATTTCGGCTCCGTACTCATGTCCGCAGCCTATCTCGCTATCAGCTCGGTTTGCTCCGCCCTAACTAAGAACCAAGTGATCGCCTTTGTGATTAGCGTCCTTATTTGTTTCCTGGCTACCTTGTTCGGTTCGCAAATACTAATCACCTTGCTCGAGAGCATCGCTCCAGCTGGAGTACTCGATTTTCTAGGTAACTTTAGTTTCCTATCCCACTATCAAACCATGACCCGAGGGTTGATCGAGTTGAGCGCCGTATCGTTCTTCGTCACTCTCACAGTCGCGTTCCTGGCGATCAATGTGGTTATTCTCGAAAAGTAGAAAGGAGAGACATTTAAAATGAAAATCAGCTCAAAGATTCACACCACTCTTATCATACTCATTAACTTCCTATTGCTTCACTACGTCGTATCATCGCTGCCCATACGGTTCGATATGACAGCGGAAAACGCGTTCACGCTTTCCCAAAGCGCGAAATCGTTGCTCGCCAAAGTGGAAGAGCCCATTCGGTTCGATTTCTACAAAACGAAATCCGTTGAAGGTGTTTCTCCGCAGATCAGGATGCATATCCAGAATTTCGGAAACCGCGTCGAACAGCTTCTCCGGCAGTTCGAACGGGCTTCGAATGGAAAAATCATTCTCGATATTATCGATCCACAGCCAGATACCTCGGAAGAGGAAAATGCTATCGCGGCCGGGTTGCACGGGCAAAGCTTGCCAAACGGGGACCGCGTATTCCTTGGTCTGGTAATCAGCCAAGGCGACTCGGAACACGCGATTCCGTTCTTCGATTGGAACAAAGAGGGCTCTATCGAATACGATATCGCCAAAGCAGTCCACGAAGCCCAGCAGCTGTCCAAACCCAAACTCGGCCTCGTCTCCAGTCTACCGCTAAAAGCTCCTCCCGCTCCGATGATGCCGGGCCAACCTCAACAAGAGGATCAATACATCATCACCGAATTGGAGAGCAGTTTCGATGTCGAAGTGATCGAGCCAACGGCTACAGAACTTCCCGTCGGTCTGGATATGCTAGCCGTCATTCACCCAATCGGGCTAAGCGAGTCGCTCTTGTACGATATCGACCAGATGATCCTATCCGGCAAGCCCATGCTACTCGCTGTCGATCCATCATCGCTTTTCTTTCGAAGCCAGCAGCAAGGCCAAATGGGCATGATGGGCCGACCAAATCCAAATACTTCCAGCGATTTTCAACGCTTTTTCTCGTCTTGGGGAATTGAATACTCACCTGGCGACGCGGTAGCGGATCCGAATATTGCCTACACGCAACAAGGTTCAATGCAGCCAGCTTGGCTTATTTTCCGCGAAGACAACATGAGCCAGGACTTTCTGCCTGCAGCGGAGCTCAATGCCGTGCTCCTATTGGAACCCGGCTTCATTGGCCTAAATGAAGACTCGGAACTCGATTTCGAACCTATCCTCGAAACCTCTGATGCAGCAGGAACGGTGAATGGGATGATGCTTCAATTCACCCAGCAAGGAGCTCTTCTCAACCAATTGCAAACAGACGGCCAAAGCAAAACCGTAGCGGGAATGCTGAGTGGCAAGTTCACTACCGCTTTCCCAAACGGAAAGCCGACTAACCCTGCCGAGACGGAAGTCGCTGACGACGGAGCATCAGAAGAACAGGACTCCGATCAACTTTACACTGGCGAGAGCAATGTATTCATAATTGCTGATACTGATTGGGCCCTGGACCAGTTCTCCATTCGTCGCCAGAATTTCCTTGGGATGATGACGATCCAGACAATCAATGACAACTTAGCCATGGGCACCAATATCGTAGAGTTTCTCGGCGGCAGCCAGGACTTGATAGGCATTCGCAGCAAGGGCGAGGAGTCGAGGATCTTCGATCGCGTCCAAGCTCTCGAAGTCGAAGCTCAGAAACAATACCAAATTAAACTCCAGGAAGTGGAAGACCGTATCTCCGAAGTGAATCAGGAGATTACGCAGCTAGCTACCCAACAGCAAGGAACAGGCTTGATCGTCGCTGGACCGGAATTGTCCGAAGCGCTGCAGAGGCTTCGCGAAAACGAGGCCAACCTTCGAGCCGAACGCCGCGTGATTCGACGCGAATTACGAAAAGATATCGACGCTCTAAAATGGAAACTCGTGTCATTGAACATCGGTTACTCACCGATAGGCTTGGCCATCTTTGGCCTTCTATTCTACCGTATGCGAAAGAATAAAGCGCTCTAGGAGGTATTATGAATATCAAGAATCTTTATATCAGTGCTGGCGTCCTCACCATTCTCGCTATCGCCACCAGTTTGTTTAAGAAATCCGATAGCGCCCCTCTGCTCGACGACCGAGTGGGAACCGCTATCGTAGAGCGAACCGCCCTAAGCGACACCGCTAAAATCATCGTAGAAAAGGAGGATGAGACCTTAACTTTCGCCAATATGGGCGAATCCAATACATGGGTTCTCGAAGAGCGATACAATTTGCCCGTCACTTATGACCGCATTTCCCAGCTTGCCCAAAATGTTCACGAAGCCAAACTTCAGCGATTCGTAAGCGAGAACCCGGAACGAATCGCTACATTGGGGTTTGAAACAGGCGAACGTATCCGATTTTCGGACAAGCTTGGTACTGATATTGTCGCCTTCCAACTTGGCAAAGAAACGGAGAATGGAAGGCAGTTCATGCGCTACGAAGGCGAAGAGAAAGCGTTTCTGGTGGATACCACCTTCTTCATAAACGCCAGTCTCGATTCGTGGCTGGAAAAGAAGCTCGTCGATTTCGGAGCTGATGATGTCACGGCTATTGAAGCCTCGCTCCAAAATGGCGATCAAATCCGCGTGACCCGAGAGAACGCCGATTCGGATTGGGAAACTGACGACACGCTCCCAGAGGGCAAAATTCTCAATCAATCTTCAGTCGGGCAAATCGCATCGCGCTTATCAGACCTAACCTTCACGGCGACCGCTGAAACTGGCGATGAAAACGTAGTCGCGGCAAAAGAGAACAGCCATCAATTCACCCTCAAACTGAACAACGGCGATAGCTACGAATACGCCATCGGGCGCCAGCCAGAGGTTGCCGTCGAGAGAGAGGTTGAGAAGGAGGGCGAGAATGGTGAGGCGACCACCGAAATCGAAGAGGAAGTGGTCACCCCCGAAGGGCCTGTATACTATTTCATCGCTTCTTCAAACAACGCGGATCCTGTAAATAGCTACATGGAGCGGGCAGCTTTTGAAGCCAGCTCCTACCAGTTCACGAGTTTACCGGATACGCTGGAGAAGCTTCTTTCTGACGCGCCGGAACCGGAAGAATCGCCCACACCCCTCGTCACCGCTCCCGAGGAGGAACCGGCTCCTTAAACGGGCGATTCGCAAACTAAAGAATCTTTGCATGGCCAACTTTCTGCACGAGAGTTGGCCATTTTATTCGTATCAGAATTTATCTCGGCATAGATCGCCACAGCCAGATACGGGCATTCGCAATACAAGAATAACCGGGTGGTTTCTCTTCGCGAAAAAGCTGAAGCAGGAGCTTGTCGCTAAATCTCTCAAGTGGATGCTTTCTACCGGATACCGAAGAATTTTTCCTTCGCTCTAGAAGCCAGGCTTTCGAGATCAAGCATTGTCAAAAAGTCGATTGTCTTGAATTCCCGATCAATCGCCGGCTCTCCACACAGTCGGGCCCCCAAAGTTAGGTACGCCTTCATCAGTCGAGGAATATCGCTAGGCTGGAATTCAGTTTTGGCAAGCCGCTCATTCGGTTGGCAGCGGTATCCCTCCAATGGATTTGTGATGAATCGATCTTCGACCAAGTATTTACTTAGATAGCGATAGGCGGCTATCCCCACGTTCGAGTCCGTTGAAAGAAGCGAACTACAGCCTAGCAAATACCTTGCCTGGTAAGATTGGGCATACTGGGCGATCCCCCGCCACAACAAGCCCAGCGTAACAGAATTTCTATGATCTTTGGCGATGCAAGCGCGGCCAAGCTCCAAAGACCGCAATCGGATGGGTTCGAAAGGTTCAAAATCAAATTCCTGCTCGCTGTAATAGCCAAGCGCTTTCCCAGCGTTTTCGCCGGTTTGCAACCGATAAGTACCTACGATCAATCCCGTTGCTGACTCCACAATAATAAGGTGATCGCAAACCGGATCGAAGCGATCGAAGTCCAAACTGTTAGCATCCGGATTATCGAGGCCTTTGCCCAACTCTTTATTAAAGACTCGGTAGCGCAACGCTTGGGCCGCTTCCACTTCCCGTTGATCGCCAGCTATACGAATTGAATACGCGGACGTCGGCGAAGGTGAATTGATCGACTTCGCGCCCGATTCGAGGTCCAGGACCTTTTCAGAGACCGTCATGCTAGCTACAAGAAGGGCTCGGTAATCCGAGGCTAAGTGACACTAGCCATCAGGCCAACCAATCTGTCAAACGGAGCTAGACCAAAAAACGGAAATTTAACCTCTGCGTAACCTAAGAATCACTACACAGAATTGAGCCGTTACTTCCACGGTTAATCGGAATCCCTCCCGACGCGGGCAAATCCGATCAGAATGCCAAGGCTTTCGCCTTTTCGTACTCGACCATCGCTTCGTCCAAATAGGCGTGCAGAGCATCAAGGCGTTCTTGAGAGGATGGGTGAGTCGAGCTGTAGGCCCCACTGGCTGGCCCGCCGACATCCATTTGCGCCATTTTCCCCATCACTGATATAGCTGCATTCGGATCGAACCCAGCTCTAGCCATATACATCATTCCGATACGATCCGCTTCAGCTTCTTTCGCCCTGTCCCAAGCCGCCAGTTGGCCATTCATGGAAGGAGCGATGTGAACCATTCCCCCTGTAGCGATAGCCGTTCCTAATGAAGAGATTCCTGAACCTGCCTTTAGAATTCCTGCTTGCGACATCCGCTCGTGAGTATGGCGAGCAGTTACATGGGCGATCTCATGGGCGATCACCGAGGCCAACTCGTCCTTAGTCTCTACCATATCGAACAAGCCCGACATCACACCGACTTTGCCTCCCGGCATTGCGAAGGCATTAATTTGCCCCGGAGCATCAAATACGATGAATTCCCACTCAGCCAGCGGCATATCCCAAAACACCTGCTGAGAAATTCGCTCGGACACTTCGAAAACCCAGTCGTTCATTCGAGGATCGCGAGAAATTTTCATCTGCCCCTTCATTTGCTCGAATGCCGCCTTGGTCATTTTCACCACTTCGGAATCGGACATCAGATTTATCTGCTTACGACCCGTGACCGGTACCGTACTGCAACTGGAAGCCAGAATAGAAATGAGCAGAATAGCGGCTGTTACCTGGAAAATTCGTTTGGTGTCCATAGTTAGCTAATTCGTCATCGATGTAGTTGAATACGAACTGAACAGTCTCTCGGATTTAGAAACTTACGTTTCGACCAGTGAAAAGCAACCGGGATCCCAGCAATTAGCAAACATCGGCGCTCCTTTACCATCCATCTAGATGAATCCAAAAGCCTTTCAAAATCGTAACTTTACCTGGGCATGCTTTACAATTCCCCTAGCCTGGGGCAATCTTAGCACTTGCCTCGCGGCTTAAACCAAAAAACCGCATTTAAACCGGAACAACGGGAACTGATATTCATCAAAATTAACGAGTATGTCGGACATAGAAGACAGCTACCAAAATCCGAGAAAACACCGCGTAATCCACTGGAATCCCGAGGACGAGGAAGCGGCTGAAAGAGCCCGCTCGTCGAAGCGGAAGATGATCGCTTTCGGAGTCGTTTCAGCCCTCGTCGTCGTGGCCATTGTCGCCACGATGATTCTCTGGAAAAATCCGGACGAAGACGCCAAGGCCCTAGCCGATAGGCTGGGGATAACGGAAGAGGCCGTGCCCGAGCGAAATTTCCAGGAGGCCTTCGCATCGCGCTCCAAGGCGGACTTGGAAATGGAGACGGCCCAAATCGGGCTGGAGAAGATTCGCCAAATGCGGGTCAACCATCCGATCCTGACCACCAAGCTGGTGGCCGTAGAGCGAGAGTTCCTGCAAGCCGAAGAGCTAATGGGGAGACAGGCTTACGACCGAGCCCATGACATCTTTCTCAGCGTCAACGAGCAGGTCGAGGAATTCTCGAATCTCGTCGAGGCCAAGATCGCTACCCAGGAGATGTACGACAACTTCCTTCTGCGAGTAGACGAGCTGAAGCCATCTAAGCATCTCAATCCCGACGCCTACGACCAAGCCTTCGAAGCCGCCAGCGCCGGCAAGCAATTCCTTGCCGAGGGATCGTTTACCGCTTCCGAGGCGAAGCTAACGGAAGCGACTGAAAAGCTCCAGGAGGTCGAAAATTCGATCAGCAACTTCATTCGCGAAAATTCCGCCATGGGCCATCGATACATCGCCCTCGGGGAGGGAGCCAAAGCGATCGGAGCATTTACCAATCTTCTGACCGTCGACCCGCAAAACGAAGATGCCATCATCCAAATTGAGCGGGCCAAAAACGCGGACAAAGTGTTCAACTTGTTGGCAGACGCAGAATCGCTGGAGCGCAGCGAAGCGTTCGAGGACGCGCTTCGGAATTATCAAGAAGCCTTCAATATGGATTCCAAATCCGCCAAGGCTCAAAATGGGCTGTCACGCGTGCGCCGCAAAATCGAGAACCGGGACTTCAACAAGCACCTGTCCATCGCCCAGAACGCAGAGCAAGCCGGGCGCTACGACGAGGCTATCGAGCACTTCCAGTTGGCCTTAACCGTATTCCCGGATCGCAAGGAATTGGCCGATGCCATAACCAAGGCCCGTGCCGACAAGCGCCGCACCGACATAACGCGCTTGATCACCAAAGCCTACGCTCTCGAGACCGAAAACAGAGACTGGGAAGGCGCTCGCGAGATCTACCAGCAGCTCCACGACATGGAGCCTGGATTGCAAGAGGCCAAAGATGGATTGCTGAGAACAGGAAAGGTAATCCGCGGCCTGCTACGCTACGAGAAGTACCTGGAAATATCCACCATCGAAGCCCAACGAATGGAATACCAGCAAGCTCGCCGGTCATTCGATCAGGCGATGCAGTCGAAACCAGACTATCTTCCTCTTTCTGACGAGACCAAAAGGCTGCAGCAACACCTTATCACCCAAAGCCAGCCCGTGCCTGTTCTGTTCATTTCCGACATGTCTACCTGGGTGAGCATACAAGGACCTACCGCTCGAAAGCCGACGAAACTAAAAGAGTCTACCATCAATCTGCTTCCCGGCATGTACCGTGTCATCGGTCGCAAAAAGAACTATGAAGACGTCCAATTCCGACTGCAAATCAGAGGCGGCGTCCCCCAATCTCCTATAACCGTAATCTGCGATGAGAGGCGATAGAACCCTCTGACCCACGCTCCTGCTATGAAAATCGAAAGCTTAAAACTCGCCGCGATATCCTGGATCTCAGCCTGCGGGCTAATGGGGGTAACCGCCCACGCCCAATTCGACCCAGACGTGGGCATTTTCGATGCCGAGGCCAATGGAGCCGGTCCCAACAGCGGAAGCAATCAGCGCAGCGGTCGCAGCGGTCCCATAATCACCACCAGCGGTATCCCGATCGGCGGTAATGTTTCCGTTCTCGACGAATCCAGTCTACCGCCCTTGGGAACAATAAACATGCCCAGCGGCACTAGTTTGAACATACCCGTCAATTTGCCCGGCATGCCGGGCGGAATGTCCGGAGGATCTGCGGGTTCTTCGGGTAGTAGCGGGATGCCGATTCCCATGGGAGGAGGATCTAGCGGAGGCGGCGGCTCCAGCAGTTCAGGAATGCCTCCTATGGGAGGATCCAGTGGAAGTCAGGGGCAATCAGGCCAAAGCAGCCAGGGAATGCCCCCGATGGGAGGCTCGCAAGGCGGACAAAGCCCAATGGGGCAAAGCAGCCGGGGAATGCCTCCAATGGGAAGCTCTAGCAGCGGTGGTGGTCAGCAAGGAAGCAATACGCCCTTGATTCCCATGCCTCCATCTAACTCCAGTCAGCAAGGGGGTCAGCAGGGACCCATGGGGCCAACGGGCTCAGAAGGCGAGTCTGGATCCCCGGGCCAACAAGGCCAGCAGGGACCCCAAGGGCAAGGAGGCGAATCTGGCGACTCCCCGTTGGGAGACCTGCCACCTCCACCCCCTGATGTAGTGATCGGAGCAGCTAGCGAGCAAATCGGTGGACCGATCGGAGACCTTACTGGAAATGATCCAAACGCTGTTCCAACTGAGGGAGAAGGCGGCGAGCAGGGTGAAGGCAACCAAGGAAAATCCGGCGGGCCCTCAGGTGGACAAAACGATAAACAGGTAACCGAAACCGATGGACAAAACGTCGGCGGCGGCGGAAGCCAAGGCTCCAACCGGGCAAAAGGCACCGAGGTCGGCGAAAAGATGTCCACCAATCTATAAGGGTTTGGTTGAATACGATTTTACCAACTAAGATGCTCAGGAACCTTCTTAGCGTCCTTACTTTAGGAACAATTGTCTCAGCAGCCTGGGCTCAAGTTACGCCCACCAAAGTCATCGTGTATCCACTAGAAGCCGTGATCGACAGTGGCACTATGACCAAAAGCCAGTTCAAGAAACGGTATCCGGGAATCGATGTCACCGATTTTGGCCTCACCGATGAGGGATGGTATATCCGATACTCTCATCACAAGCTGGTCTATATGTTCGGGCCTAGCGACGATCTCGAGTACACACGTGAGCTGAAAGCCGTTTTGGAAGATATTCGACTTTCTGCAGTCCTCAAAGAACCCAAGCTTAGCACCAGCAAAGTGGAGATCGTCAAATTCGAGTTTTCAGGTCCAGCCGATCCCTAGACTCAGTTTCACGACATATCCCGAGCGTATCCACCGCTCCACTTCAATTTCCTACGGATGACTTTGAAATGGGAGTAGTCAGGCCTCTGAGCCAAGTGAAGGCTTTGCGACGAAAGCTTTATGCGGATCGATGTATCGCGGGAAGTAGACAAGTTCCGCTGTCCATCAACCGCGATCACCAACTGGTCGTCAGAAGATGCATTCTCGACTCTCAATTCCACGCTATCTGGAAGAATTATAGATCGGTTGCTTAAGGCGTGGGGGCAAATTGGCGTCAATGAAAGCACTCGCGAATCCGGATGTATGAGGGGCCCTCCCGCCGAAAGGGTATACGCTGTCGAGCCCGTAGGCGTGCTGAAAATCAGCCCATCGCAAACATAGGTTGTCACGAACTCATCGTCTGCAAAAACGTTCAGGTGCACGATGCGGCTTGCGGAAGCCGACTTGATCACGACATCGTTCAGCGCCACATCCGCTTCCCCGTTGTGGCTGCCGCATTCTATAAGGCCCCGACTTCGGATCGAATAGCCACCTTTCAAAATCGATGGAAATATCCCCTCAATCTCTTCAGAAGAATAAGTGGTCAGGAATCCTAACGTACCTCGATTAACGCCAATGATTGGTACCTGCCAGTAAGTCGATTCGGAGGCCGCGCTCAAAAACGTTCCGTCACCGCCGATCACGCAGCAGGCATCCATTCCCTGCAAAAATCCTTCGGGTACAGGAAAATCTAAGGTTTCCTTTACAGCTACACCCTCCGTTTCGGCAATATCGCGCAGGCAATCTAAAAGTTCGCGAGCCCCGGATTTGTTCCGGTTCATTACGAAAGCGAGTTGCTTGATTGGCTTGTTCTCCGCCACGCCGATAACTCTCGCGCTTGGTTATCCTTATTTCAACTTAGAAAGGCCAAGCAAATACTCTATATTTCCGTCGCCACCCTTAATTGGGGATTCGATACATCCCATAAGCGAGGCTCCCTTCAATTCGCTTAGGGCGAAAGCCCTGACTCTTTCTAAGGCTCGCGCTCGTTCATGATCATCTTTAATCACGCCCCTAAACTTATCTGCTATCGCCTTTCCGACCTCAAACTGAGGTTTGACCAAGGCTATCAGAACGCCGCCTGTAACCAAAAAAGGCCAAACGGCGGGCAATACAGTCTTCAACGAAATGAATGAAAGATCCATTACAATCCGTTGATAGGATTCCAACGGGAGATCTTCCTGGTTCAAGTATCGGGCATTGATTTTCTCAATATTATGAATACGGGAATCTGAGCGTAGAGACCCATGCAACTGGCCTTTGCCAACGTCTAGGCAAGTCACGCTTTGGGCGCCTCGCTTGAGGGAGCAGTCAGTAAATCCTCCCGTGGAAGCACCAACATCCAACACATCCATCCCCTCGAAAGGCAGATCGAAGGCCTTAATAAACCCTTCGAGCTTCTCCCCGCCGCGACTGACGAACCGTTTACCCGGATCTACCACCAGCTCAATATCTTCATCTACTTTAAAGCCAGGTTTGTCTAAACGATGATCGCCTTCGCGCACCTTTCCGGACATAACCAAGGCCTTCGCCTCACTTCGGGATGTGGCAAAACCGCGTTTCAAGACCAGTTCGTCCAAACGCACTTTAGCCATAATAAAAGGATCGGGCATTCGCTATATCTTCGCGAATCTGGCTCTCCAGAGAATCCAGACTATCGAATTTTTGCTCAGGTCGTGAAAAACGCTCCCATTCAACTCGAAGCCGATCTCCATAAGAAAACGGACACTCTTCTAAGACATGGACCTCTAACGCTGGTTGATCCAAGGCATCTACTGTCGGCTTGACTCCGAAATTGGCGACGGCTGGCAGTTGTTCCGATTCTTTCTCGCTCGATACGCGTACAAAATATACCCCTCTCCTAGGGAAAAGTTTCCCTTCAAACGGAATGTTCAGCGTCGGAGCGCCAATAGTCCGCCCCAACTTCTTCCCTTCCTCTACGCTGCCAATCGATTCATAATTATAGCCAAGTAAACGATTCGCTTCCTCGATCCTACCTTCAGAAATCGCTTCGCGTATTCGCGTACTACTTACTCGTTTTCCATCCAAATAAAGACAGTCCAACGCCCGAGAATTGATCCCCAATTCACCAGCCAATTTCCGCAGGAGATCCACATCCCCTTTGCGCCCTTTCCCGAATTTCCAGTTAGCTCCGGTGTGAATTGAAGCCAGGCCTGGCAATTTGCCTTTGAGCATTTCTACGAATTTCTCTGCCTCAATTGCGGCAAACGCTCTATCGAAAGGCTCCTCCACAACAAAATCGATCCTAAGCCTATCGAATTCCGCGAACTTCATTCGAGAACTCAGGATCATTGGTACTGGATCATTCGGGTTGAACAAAAAGCTTGGGTGTGGCCAGAATGTTAGGACGCCAGCAATTCCGCCAACGGAATTCGCTGCCTGAATAGCGGATTCCACAACCTTACGGTGCCCTAAATGAAGGCCGTCAAACATTCCGATTGCTAAATGTATCGGTATTTTTGATTCGTTTTCGAACGAATCGAGCGATTTATAATGTCTCGGCTCGCTCATCATCTAATTTCACAAAACCGTACTCGGCATAGCGTCTTTTTTGGATATCAGCATTGCGGCGATCTCGTCTGGACCCGAGTTTTCGAATATGTCTAATGACGTTGCATCATCAATAGAGAATCGGTCTGACGCGCTACGACGCAGCGCAGACAAGTATGCACCACAACCGATTTTTTCACCGATATCATTCGCTAGCGAACGCACGTAAGTACCCTTAGTGCAATCTAAGCTAAAATCTACTTCGGGAAGCGCGAATCGCGTTATGTCGAATCTCGAGATTCTAATGAATCTGGGTTCGCGTTCCACTTCCTTTCCTTTGCGAGCCATTTTATATAAAGGCTGCCCATCTATCTTTACCGCCGAGAACATCGGTGGAGTTTGATACTGATCCCCAACAAACGTATTTAATACTTCTTGAACTTCCGTCTGAGCGATATCAGGGACAGGCTTGGTGGTCATGACCTCTCCTTCGGCGTCATAGGTATTGGTCGTCTCGCCCAGAGTTATGGTCCCTTGGTAGGCTTTATCCAAACTCATGAGGTACTGGGACAGCTTGGTTGCCTTGCCTACCAATATAATCAAGAGTCCAGTAGCCATTGGATCCAGCGTACCCGAATGTCCAATACGTTTCATTTTCAACTTGCGACGTACGCGATCCACTACGTCGTGAGACGTCAAACCAATGGGCTTATCGATCAGCAAGACTCCTTCCAGTTCCTTCATATCCTTCATTTCTCCTCAATGCTCCCAAATGCTTGCCTAAGATACTCTCGGCCTTAGAGATTCGATCAACCCGTTTCGAAGCTCCTCAAGAGACATTGCGCTGCTCATCGCTGCAGCGCATGCATGCCCGCCGCCGCCGAATTGGGCGGCCACCTGATCCACTCGTATCTCTTTTCGTTCGGCTCTCAAACTCCCTTTAGTCGTTGTTTTCCGCTCTTCTAGAAGAACTCCTACGGCTACATCGCTAACACTTCGCGCGTAGTCGACGAATCCTTCCGTATCCAGATAAGATGTCCCCGTCTCCAGAAAATCCCTTTGCTTCAATTCGCCAATGCAAACTTTCCCATCGCACGCGTATTCCAGTGTTCCCAAGAATCGTTCAAGCAGCTTCAGTCTCGCCAGGGAAACGTTCTCATAAAGATTCTCCGCCGCCGCCTGGGGCGATGCGCCGCAATCAACTAGATTAGCGCAAAGATCGAATACCCGGCTACTCGTGGCCGCAAAGCCAAACCTTCCTGTATCCGTCATTATTCCGGTATACAGCGCCTGGGCAAGATCAGGGGTTATAGTTACTTGCAGGTCGAATGCAATGCCCGCAAGAATCTCGCAGGTTGCCGATGCCCCTTGGTCGACTACATTGAACTCAGCGAACCCAGTATTCGAAATATGGTGATCCACATTCCCTATTCTTCGAAAACCTTGAAGGGCAATCGAAGTTTTTGGACCCACCCTTCCCTCGTCCGCGCAATCAACATAAAGAAGGGCAGTATCGTTCATCATCTGGCGATCGAAAATCGATATCAATTCGCTTCCTTCCAAATACAACAGCGAATTTGGAACGCAATCAGCATTCGCCATGAAACTCTCCAATCCAAAGTGGGCTAGCAATTTCTGGGCTGCGATTTGCGAACCCACGCAATCGCCATCTGGGCGCGCATGCCCAATAACGCAAACACGAACTCCAGCAGCCGCTTCAGCCAAGGAACGAAACTGGTCTCTCAATTCTGGAAAGTATTGTTTCAATCTTCCCGCTGATCATCCGCTAACTCGAGCGAATCGATTATATCATTAATCCGATAGCCTTGTGAAAGGGCCTCATCGAATTCGAATCTCAGAGCAGGAATACGCTTCAATACGATGCGCTTTCCTACTTCGTGGCGTATCTTGCCCGACACTTGGTCAAGAAACCGCTGCGTGCCCCAGAGGTCCGTTTGGTCCGCTAGAAAAGAATAGAATACTGTAGCCTGGCTATGGTCTGGCGAAACATCGACCCCAGTAATGGTAACTGTTACAGATTCTTTCTGGTAACGCGTATGGAGGATTTCGCTTATCTCCCGTTTCAGGAGTTCCGACACTCTGATATTTCGATTGCTCATCGTTTGGCAATTTAGGGCTCCAATCGATCAGGCCATCGGCAAAATCGCTAGAAAACAAATGCTCTAGGCGAACTCGCTCGCCTACAGCTCTGGCCTAATCTCATGAATTTCGTAAATCTCGATCAGATCGCCTTCTTTGTAGTCATTCGTATTTTCCATGTGGATACCACATTCCGTGCCTGCTCGAACTTCCTTGACCTCGTCTTTAACTCTTCGAAGCGAATCGATTTTCCGCTCGGCTACGACCTCGCCATTTCTAACCAATCGAGCATGGCCTTGGGTGACTACGCGACCTTCAACAACCAAGCAGCCTGCCACAAATCCTTTGGCAATCGGAAAGACAGCTCTGACTTCCGCTGCTCCAATTTTGTTCTCCCGGAATTCCGGATCCAGCATATCAACCATGTCGTCGCGGACCTGGTCAATCAATTCGTAGATGATTTTGTGGTGCGTGATCTTGACGGCATGGTGCTTGGCCAAGGCCTGTACACCATTCTCGGATTTAACATTGAATCCGATGATTTCCGTCGCTCCGGCACTGGCCTTCTGCACATCGCTTTTGCTGACTGGGCCTACTTCCGCTCTTACAATTTCTAGGGCGACTTTATCGCTATGGATTTCGGTAAGAGCATTCTGAATCGCCTCTACCGATCCATACACATCTCCTTTAATGATAAGACGAAGGGTCTTCTTCTGATTCGCCGCGATCGCGGCGAAAAGCTTTTCCTGCGAAGTCGGCATTCGTTCCTCTTGGTCTGCTTTCTGATCAGCTCGCTGCAGAATCATGTTTTCTTCCGCTTCACGCTTAGCAGCCTTCTCGTTTTTCGCTGCGTGGAAGGTCGCCCCGCAGTCCGGCACGCCCGTCCAGCCAATGATCCTTGTCGGCGTGGACGGAGGGGCTTTCTTCAAGTTTTTGCCATACTCGTTGAAAAGGGCCTTTACCTTCGTGTAGTGAGGACCGCACACAAGGCCGTCGCCTATCTTTAAGGTGCCCGCCTGAACGATAACCGTCGCCGTAGGGCCCCGGCCAACTTCAACCTGGCCCTCGATGATAATGCCTTCCGCAGTTTTCTTTGGATTCGCTTTCAGCTCCAAGACCTCAGCCTGTAGAAGAATCATGTCGAGCAGGTCTTCGATACCATCGCCTTTTAACGCCGAGATAGGCACCGTAATCGTCTCGCCACCCCAATCCTCAGATGGGATGCCACGCTCCTGCATTTGCGTCTTTACTCTATCGATATTCGCTCCTTGCGTATCGATTTTATTGATCGCCACGATTGGCTGCACTCCAGCCTTTTGAATGAATTTCAGAGCCTCGTCAGTTTGAGGCATAAATCCGTCGTCTGCCGCAACGATTAGAACCGCGACATCAGTCACATCCGCGCCACGAGCCCTCATCTGGTTAAAAGCCGCATGACCCGGTGTATCCAGAAAAGTGATTTTCTTGTCGTTATGGCTAACTTGATACGCTCCGATATGCTGTGTAATGCCGCCGGCCTCTCTGGATACGACGCTTTCTTTCCGGATGTAGTCGAGCAAAGAGGTTTTTCCATGATCAACATGCCCTAAGATACAAACTACCGGCGGGCGCTCTTCGAGAAGAGCAGATTCGTCGACCTCCTTAACTTCCTTTTTCTTTTTCGCTTTCGGACCTTCACCCCTATGGCGAATTTCAAGAATGATGCCGCGCTTTTCCGCTAGCTTGCTGGCTACGTCTTCCTCTAGACTCTGATTGATAGAAGCGAAAATTCCCATCTCCATCAACTCGGAGATCAATTTAAAGGGCTTTATGCCAAGCTCGTTCGCAAGATCGCGCACGACAATTGGCGGCTTCAATGTAATCGTCTTAATCTCCCCCGTTTCTGGAAGTGCCTCTTTGCCCGCGCCTTCTTCCGATCCTGATTCCGCGGCAGGTGAAGGAGGCGACGAAGGAGGAGCGATGCTCGCCGGGCCCATTTTCGATGGAGGAGGCGGTGGCGCCGCTTTGGCTGGTCCTGCTGGAGGAGGAGCAATGGATGTAGGGCCTGTCGCCTGATGAGGTGATGGTGGCGCGCTATTGGAAGCCGAAACGGGTGGGGGCGGCGCGGCTGGGCTTGGTTTCGGTGGTGGTGGAG
>NZNM01000089.1 GCA_002694885.1 Opitutaceae bacterium
GGGCATCGATTTACGGGCGGATGAATGGATGAAGAACATCTCTCTGGCTCGGCTGCAGACCATTATCATCGCCGGCCTCGTACTAGTGCTGATCATTTTTTTCGTCTACTATCAAATAGAAAACGAGTCGGAAACTGATCTTGCCTTGGCTAAGGAGCGAGCGGAAGCAGCGGATAGGGCTAAGAGTGAGTTTCTGGCTGTAATGAGCCATGAAATACGAACACCTCTGCAAAGTGTTCTTGGATACAGCAACTTGCTGAAGAATACCCGGCTCGATGAGAAGCAGATTTCATGTTTGGATACAATCCAGTCGGAAGGTAAAATTCTGTTGCGAATCGTGCAGGATATTCTGGACTTCAGCAACCTGCGTAAGGCGAGTCCGGAACTGAAGGAAGATTCGGTTCATTTAAAAAGTTTGATCGAGGAAACGTATCGGACAATCCAGCCAATGGCTGAAAAAAAAGGTTTAGTGGCGGAATTGGAAATCGATCCTGAGTTGCCGGCGGTCGTTAGAACGGATGGAGTGCGATTAAGGCAGGCGCTGCTTAATCTCTATGGGAATTCCGTGAAATATACGGAAAAGGGTTCGGTGAAGCTGTCGGTCGAGTATAGAGCGGCAGGTCGAAGCCCAGGCGTTTTCGAGTTCCAAATTTCGGATACAGGTGTTGGTATAAAGCCAGATGATTTGGATCGGCTTTTCGAGCCGTTTATCCAATTGGCTCATGTGGGATCGTCGCCAAGAGAAGGCGCTGGGCTTGGCTTGGCCATCGTTAAGCGAATTGTGGAGCTCATGGGTGGGAGGATCGAAGTTGCGAGCGAATTCGGCAAAGGGACGCGTTTCACGGTCTTTTTCGATTTTCAGATAGAGGAATTGACTGAGTCCGATTCAGAAGAATCCAGTCAGATTCGAACCCTGCGATCGGAGGTATCGAGGCGGGTAGGCGATCTTTACCCTCTCAGGGTCCTGGTCGCTGACGATAATCCTATGGTGCGTCGACTCATAACGCTTTACCTCGAAGTGTTGGGCTACACTCCAGACCAGGTGGATGATGGCAAACCGGTATCAGAGCGGGGTGGCGCTTATGACGTGATCATAACCGATTTGAGAATGCCTGGACTAGACGGACCGGGAGCAGCGAGAATCGTTCGGGAGAAGTCGGGGATTGCCGATCGTCCTTGGATTATTGGCGTATCCGCTACGCTTGCGGAAAAGGAGATTGAGCGAGCGATGGATGCGGGGATTAACGATTTCCTGGGCAAACCCTTCTTGGAAAGCGATCTCGAAGCGAAAATTCGATCCATTCCTTGGCTGGAGGAACATGGAGCTAGCGAAGTAGATGAGGCGGAAAATGGTGATGATGCAATCGACAGCTCTTTTGTTTCCGGTGGCATGGGATTCTTTTCTGATGAGTTGATAGAACAAGCCATCGAGGAAACGCGAAAAATTGCTGGTGAAATGGTCGATGCTGAGAAAGAGGGGAATTGGGACCTTATCCGGGAAAAAGTCCATTACCTTTCCAATACGGCCATGGCGTTGGGAATTGAGTCCCTATATGCCGATAGCAAGCGGTTGCAAAAGGCGGCGGAATCGAAATCGAAAGATTGCTTAGCTTTAATTACTCTACTTCAGGAAAATTTCGCGAACTGGGAAAAGTCGAGGTAGTGTAGGCCTCGATCAGCGTATAGCGGGTTCCCCTACTTTCTGGGCCGAAAGACTTTCATGGCGGATTCGTCCGTTTCCAGATAGGCGCCTCCTATAAGATCGATACAGTAGGGTATAGCGGGAAAGACGGCTTCCAGGTTTTCCCGAATGGCTTTCGGTTTTCCTGGCAGATTTACTATGAGACTCTTACCTCGGATTCCGGCGGTTTGCCGAGACAGGATTGCCGTGGGCACATATTGCAAAGAAGCCCGTCGCATTTCTTCGCCAAATCCAGGAAGCATTTTTTGGCAGACACTTGCGGTAGCTTCCGGAGTAATGTCGCGTACCGCTGGACCCGTTCCGCCAGTGGTTACAATCAAGCTGCAAGACGCGTCATCGCTAAAGCGTTTCAGCGTCGCCTCAATTTGCTCTTGCTCGTCGGGCACTACCGCATACTCGACTTCGAATGGCGTGGTCAGCCACTCCTTCAGCAAGTCGACACAAGCCTTGCCTGGAATGTCTTCGTAGATTCCTTTCGATGCCCGATCGGATACATTGATCACGCCGATTCTCGCTTTATTTGCCATGAGTTGAATGGCTATTGAATATGTAGCCAAGGTCTACGGAAAAACGCCCGAAGAGAATAGAGCGTTTTAGAATCTGAAACAATTTCGGCGAGCGACTCAACGCAGAGAAGATCAAGGGTCGCAAAGCCTCGCCCGCCTTGCGCGGCTTGAATCTGGTTCTGCGCCATAGGCTCACTCTTTTCGTAATTGGTATTAATTCGTTTGCTTGCGGTCGTATGAAGGTTCGACTTGCAGGATTGACAGGGGAGCGTGAGAGAGAAGCATGGGAGACGAGCTTTAGTAGGCTGACGATAGCATGGCAGCGGCTCGAACATTAGCTGATGAAAAAGCAGAATTTTTTAGAGATGGTGAACCTGATCGTCAAAGAAGACGATCGCTACACGAGAGAAGCGTACGGTTTTCTAAAGGAAGCGCTCGATTTCACCATGGATAAGGAGCGAAAAAGCAAGGGAAAGGTTGTTAGCAAAGTTCAGAGGCATGTCACAGGCCAGGAGCTACTTGAGGGTGTGCGCGAGTACGCACTGGATCAGTTCGGCCCCATGGCGTACACGGTGCTAACATCCTGGGGCCTCGAACGCTGCGAAGATTTTGGGGAAATGGTGTTCAATCTTATCGAGTATGGAGTCTTCAGTAAGAATGAGGATGATACTAAAGAAGACTTCGCTGCTATCTACGATTTCGAGGAAGCTTTTTTGAAACCCTTCCAGCCAGACCGTCGCCGATTGAAGCGCCCCAGGTATAAGGTGATCGAGTCCCTCTAGCGATACCTATCGAAAAGAGTCGCTTAACCGCGTGGACTTTCCATTGCTAGCGTCTAAGCGGCGCAAGTTTCGCAAATCATGAGTAAGCAACATTCATTTTTGGACGCTGGTCAATCGGATGCCGATTTGCTGGAGTCACTAGCCACAGAGTCCTATCATAGGTACCAATTGGACAATGGCTTAACGGTTCTCTTTAGACCCGATCGCTCACTAGGACTGTGTTCGGCCCAAGTTTGGATCAAATCAGGAAGCATTCACGAAGAGAAAAGTTTAGGTTCGGGCTTATCGCACTTTCTGGAGCACATGCTTTTCAAGGGAACAGAGAAGCGAGAAGGACGGGAAATTTCTGAATGCGTCCAGGCAGCTGGCGGCTACATAAATGCCTACACTACATTTGACCGGACAGTTTACTACATAGACATCCCGTCCGAAAATATCGACGTGGCTCTCGACGTGTTGAGCGATTCGGTATTCAAGTCTACCTTGCCGCCAGATGAGATTGAGAAGGAACGGGACGTCATCCTGCGTGAAATAGACATGGGGAATGACGATCCGGATCGAAAACTGCTTCGGGCTTTATTTGAAACCGCATTTCGAGAGCATCCATTCAGATATCCGATAATTGGCTACAAGGACCTATTCGCCAATGTTTCAAGAGACGAACTTGTAGCGTACTACGAACGTCGTTATGTTCCGAATAACGCCGTTTTGGTGGTTTCGGGCGACTTCGATGTTCAAGACATGAAGGCGCGGGTAGATCGGCTTTTCGGCGACTTGCCCCGCAAGCCTTTGCCCAATATCTATATTGCTCCTGAGCGTAGGCAGCTAGCTTATCGCTCGAAAGCCCTCTATGAGGATGTGCAAATCGTACGGGTGGCGATGGGATATCAAACGCCGGGACTGTCTCATCCCGATACACCAATTCTCGATGCGCTTTCATTAATTTTGGGTCATGGATACAGCTCCTTGCTCTCTGTTCATTTGCGCGAGAAACTGAAACTCGTCCATACGATCGATGCCTCCAATTGGACGCCAGGCGAGCTAGGCGTATTCTACCTGGCTCTGGTATGCGATACAGACAAGCGACAAGAAGCTTTGGCCGAAACAAAACGGTTTCTACAATCACTCTCGGTAGCCGACTTTTCGGAAGACCGCATTCGTAAGGCTGTCAGGCAGCTTATAGTGTCTGAAATCAATGCTCGCAAGACCGTTAGCGGACAGGCGTCGAAGCTCGCCGCTGCCGAAGTAGTTGTCGGCGATATACGCTATGCCGAGCAATATATCCGCAAGGCCATGCGAATCACTCCTGACGATTTGATACGCGTATTGAAAGATTGGCTGCTAGAAGAAAGGATGACGGTGGTTTCGCTTAATCCGAAATCCTTGGAATCGGAGGATGCCGAGGCTTCGAACTGGCAAGACGGCGGTACCGACTTCGAGACTCGGAAGCAGCCAAACGGAAGTGTGTTGCTTACGCGATCGGACAATCGCCTTCCGAATACGCACTTAAGAGTCGTCTTGAATGGCGGCTCTCTATTGGAGGACTTCGGGAAGCAAGGTTCTACGTCGTTATTGGCTACCTTGCTAACCAAGGACACGGAGAAGAGAACTGCCAATGAAGTTGCCCAGGCGGTCGAAACCGTTGGCGCTAGTTTCCATGAGTTCGCCGGCAATAATAGCCTAGGGCTTGGTATCGATTTTCTGCCGACGGATATCGAATTGGCAATAGACATCGTGGAACAGGCGCTCCTTTACCCGAAATTCGATGAAGAGACTTTTAGTATCGAAAAGGAGGCCCATTTGGCGGCGATCAAGGAGGATCTTGATGATGTTGTTGTCGCTGGCCGACGGAAACTGAGAAAGCTGTTTTTTGGCGACCATCCCTTTAATCTGGGAGGTTCTGGATCGCTAGAAACGGTGGAGCCATTGAAGACCGGAGATCTCGACGATCTGCGCGGCCGATTGCTAGTTGCAGGAAATGTGACTCTGGTGATTTCTGGCATGTTCGATGAGGAAATCGTTATTCCGAGACTGGAGACGCTGATGGCGAAATTACCGCAAGGTGAAAAGCCTATCGGGGATTGTCAGTTTGACGGGCCGGACGCGCCTGGCATTCACCGATCGCCGATGGACCGACAGCAGGCGGTGGTCTTCCATGCCTATCCTGGACCTGGATTGCTGGATGACGATTTTCATGTATCTGAGGTTGCTGATGAGTTGTTTAGCGGCATGTCGAGCCATTTGTTCGAACGGGTCAGAGAAAGCCTAGGCTTGGCGTACTTTATTCGATCTAGTCGTATCGTAGGGCTGAAAACGGCTATGTTTTACTTCTATGCGGGAACGTCGCAGCAAGGCTACGATCAAGTAATCGAGGAATTGATCGCGGAAATCGAACGGGTTCGAGCAGGAGAGATTGCGGACGAGGAATTAGCCCGCTGCCGATCTCGATTGAAGGCGGCTCGTCGCATGGGATTGCAGACGAACGCGTCCTGCTCAAGTCACGCGGCCATGAATGTGGCCTACGGTTTGCCGGCGAACGATGGTTCTGAATACGACCGGAAGATCGGCTCCGTCTGCAAGGAAGACCTTGCCCGATTCGCAGAACGGTATTTCAAGGAATCCAGCCGGGTCGAGCTGGTTGTAGGAGCCATCAAATAAGGTTTATCCTCGTTGTAATTCCGGCACTTGTTGGGAATAGGACCGTTTTAAAACGGTACAAAAAGGCCAGGCCGCTATAAATAGCGACCTGGCAGGTGTGGGTGTGTTGGGAGGGAAATTGTTGTATTCCAATAGGTTTACGAAGGTATGGATTCCATATCAAGCAATTCCTTACAATCTGGTTACAAGAATTTGTATGATGGTGGGTCTACGTGGAAAACCGCGCTTGGATTAAGGGAGAAGCCTTAGAACGATAGTCTAGATCGTTATTGGATCGATTCACCCGTACGCGCATCTGCGTGTTCACTTTTGAAATGCGTGGACCAAACGGCTTACTTGGCCTCCCGAATGAGCGTATGCGATTTTTTGAATTCCCTATTTGACAAGCGAGGCGACACCAGTCCTATTAAGTGTTCATGAACACTAATGAATCTTCGTTAACGTCAAGGCAGCGAGAAGTGCTCGATTTCGTAAGGGAGTGGCGCAATTGGAAGGGAAAGATGCCATCGACTCGCGAGATTCAAAGGCACTTTGGATTCGCTAGCCAGACCGCAGCGGTCAATCATCTGAAGGCTCTTGAGCGCAAAGGGTTCTTAAGACGGATGCCAGGCGACTTGCTACCCGTTAACGAGAGCCGTTTCAGCGAGGTGCCATTGTTAGGAGCGATCCCTGCAGGATTGCCTGCGTATGAAGAAGAGCGTTCAGACGGCGGCGTCGCGATCGACCTGGCTTCCATCGGGGTTTCCGATTCGAGTCGGACCTTCGCCTTGACGGTGCGGGGAGACTCGATGACGGGAGCGCACATCCAGGAAGGCGATGTGGTGGTCTTGGAATATCGGGAGCCGCGTGATGGGGATGTGGTCGCGGCTCTGATTGACGGAGAAACGACACTAAAACGGTTCGTTTTAAAAGAGGGGCAGCCTTACTTGAAAGCGGAGAATCCAGCTTATCCCGATTTGGTTCCGGCGACGGAGCTGATTGCTCAAGGCGTGGTAGTCGCTCTGACGAGAAAGGTGTTCAGGTGATTGGGTTAGAGGAAGCATCGGCTTGCCGAGCCGTGGAGGGAATAGGGAGTTGCCGGACGCGATCTGCCGCGAAAGTGGCAGACGCGCCTGGCAGCCACCTGCCCGATCGAAATAACTATGGGGAGTTTTTGAATCGAAATGCGGTTTCGATCGTTGGAGAAAGTGAGCTTCGTTACGGTCGTAGAGAGGTTCTGATGGAAAAAGGGGGGGATTCTCCGATTGGGGCGGAATCAAATAGGGAAGCGCTGATGATCGGCGATTTAATATCAGCGTTAGAGAGCAAATTCAAATTCGGGAGGAAATTATAATGGATAGAAGGTTTAAGGATATTATCGTGAGCGACAGTCGTAGCGAAAATATGATACATCGTTTGCTAGGGAGAACTGATTCGTATCGGACACGGACTCGCCGCTGGATGCTTTTGGCCAATGGCGGATTGATTTGTCGGGAACAATTGGAGCCTGAATTAGTTTCGGGAGAGAAGGGCCACTCGTCGTAGATGGTCTCGATTTCAGTCCGACGACTCGCTCAGTTTTTTCCAGGAGTCGAGTTCGACTTGCTCGGGACGCAATTGAGGCTGAGCATCGGCATCCTTCAATTGCGCTAGCCAGGCTTGGGATTTCTGATGAGAGCTTTTTCTCAGGAGAGATCCGATCTGCTTGCGACGTTGCTGGAACAGTTCTCGAATCAAATCCCTATCGGGTTGAGGGAAGAGATAGGGCTTCGTTTTGCGTTTTAGATGAATGAGGCGAGAGCCGACGTCGGGCTTGGGAAAGAAACAGCTCGCAGTGACATCCCATGTCACATCCAGATCGAAAGCGTTTTGGATGAAAATGCTTATACTTCCAAATTGCTTCGAACCGGGATCTGCGATGAACCGCTGGGCGGTCTCTTTTTGCAGCATCAAAGTAAGGCTATAGGGTAGTGGTTCATTGATGACCGACTCCATCCAAGGGGTAGATATCGCGTAGGGAAGGTTGGCGACAATCTTGAAATCTCCGTCATCTGCAGGAAGATTCGCCAGTGGGTTTTCGAGCGCATCGCCTTGGATTAGGTGGAGCCGTTCTGGGTAATCGGATTCCAGTTGAATAAGATAGTTTGCAAGCCGCGGATCTCTTTCCACAGCGTAAATGCAAGCCCCGGTTTCCAGGAGGGAACGAGTGAGTGTGCCCAGTCCGGGACCTACTTCGACGATACGGTCGCCAGATTGTACGTTAGCCAACTCTAGAGATTTGCGTACTATGTTCCCGTCGATAAGAAAGTTTTGCCCTAGCTTCTTTACCGGACGGTGTCCGAGCTTCTCCAACAGCGCTCGAGTTTCCGACGGAGATAGCGGGGATAGCATATGAAACTAGGCGGAATGAAACTCGCTGATCAGATCTTCGGCGGATTTCGCTCGCATGAGAGCTTCGCCGACAAGGATCGCTTTCGCTCCGGCCTCTCTTGCCCTCTTGGCATCTTCACCGTTCCAAATACCGCTTTCCGACACAGCTAGAGTGTCGGATGGGATTTTTGGGATAAGCTCTTCTGAAAAACGAAGATCCGTTTTGAAAATAGCTAGGTCTCGGTTGTTTACGCCAATAATCTTCGCGTTTTGGGCGACCGCCCGTTCTAGTTCGGCTTCGCTGTGAATCTCATAGAGAGCATCAAGACCCGCCAGATCTGCAGCGCGACGCAGGTGGGTCATTTCCTCATCGGTCAGAGCTCGTACGATTATCAGAATCGCAGCCGCTCCCGCCTTGGCGGCTTCGAGCACTTGTATCGGATGGATCATGAAATCTTTTCGAAGGCAGGGCGTTTCAAAACCGATATCCGATAGTTGCTGACGCGAAGATTCGAGATCGTCCAGCGATCCGCCAAAGTATTTCTGGTCAGTAAGAATCGATAGGCAATCAGCTCCGGCCCGGGCGTACGTCTTCGCTTGTGTAGCCGCGGACTCAATTGTTCTGATTTCGCCTGCTGATGGTGATCGCCGCTTGATTTCAGAAATGACAGCGAGCCCATCGGGGGCCTCTAGAGCTTCCAGAAAACTCCCGGAACGACTACAGAACTGAAGCTCGGCTTCGCCCACATCTCGGATTTGCTCGGCAATCTCTTGCCGCTTCCATGCCATGATTTCGTTTAGCTTGTCCATTTGAGATTTGAAAGCGGCTCATTTTGGAAGCTCGTCCAATTTCTGTCGAGAATTGTATTTGATCTTCCCGCCATGCGCGGGGTAAGTGTTTGTCGTGAGTGCAATTGAAGATTTGCTGGAGACGATGGCTCGCTTGCGGGCCCCAAATGGCTGCCCTTGGGATCAAGAGCAGAATCACCAATCGATCGCGGAGTGCCTTGTCGACGAGTGTAGCGAACTCTTGGAGACAATCGACAATCTGGATATGGATCACATGAAAGAGGAATTGGGCGATGTTCTGCTGCAGGTCGTATTCCATTCCCAATTGGCGAAGGAGTCCGAGCATTTTGATTTCGAAGCGGTGGCCCGCGAAGTGAACGATAAGCTCATCCGGCGCCACCCCCACGTATTTGGAGAATCTTCAGCTGAGGATTCAGAACAAGTTCTGCATCAATGGGAGGAAATCAAGGCGCAGGAGAAGAAAAATGGGCCTCAGTCAGAATCCGTATTCAAAAAATTGCCACCGTCGCTCCCTGCGTTGATGTTCGCAGTCGACATCTATAAGCAGATCCAGAAGGAAACGCTACCAACCGGATCGCTGGTCGACGAAGACTCAATCGAAACGATAGCGAATTCGATTGATGAAGAGACGGCTGGCGCGTTGCTGTTCGAGATAGCCGCTGCTTGCCGTGAAAAGGGGATAGATCCGGAATCCTCTGTTCGACGATATTCTCGAGCCGTCAAATCGGAAACGGAGGCGCTTGCCGCGCAGACGCCTTGCTAAGAAGGATGGCTAACTAAAGTGCCCCCTCTGGACAAAGAGTTGCGGCCAGGTTCTAAGCGTACGAGTGCCAGCTGGCAAGACGTATGGGTGGCCCCCTTTCTCAGGCATTTGGAGCAGGAGCGGCGATTATCGGAATACACGGTTCGAAACTACAATACCGCGATTACTCGCTTTCTCAAGCGGCTTGAAAGTGAGCACGAATGGAACGGCCGATTGGATTCAATCGGAACCCGCGAAGCCCGAGATTTTGTAATCGAAGAGCAGCGACGCGTTAGTCGAGTTACGCTTAGAAATTACGTTTCTGGATTAAACACCTTCTTCAGATTCTGGTTGAAGCGAGCTTCTATCGAACGGAATCCAATAGACGGAATCGTATTGCCCAAGCTTCCTAAAAAGCTGCCAGTGTTTCTAACGGAAAGGCAAGTATTGCGTTTGCTTGAAGGACCCATGCGCCTTTTAGAAAACGAGAGCATTGAGCCGCTCGTAGCGTGGAGGGATCGGCTCGTTTTGGAGCTACTTTACGGAGCCGGCTTTCGCGTTTCGGAACTGGTGAATCTTACTTATGGTGAGGTCAACCTAGACGAAGGAGTGGCCAGGATTGTGGGAAAAGGGGGGAAATTCCGCAATTGTCCGCTTGGAAAGGTTGCCGTGGTGGTGTTGGAAAAATGGCGGTCGGAATTTGCCTCAAAGACCGGTTATTCGGATCACGTAATTGTCAGTAATCAAGGGAGGAAATGGTCTGCTCGGCAGATTCAGCTTCTGCTCAAGAAATATTTGAGTCTGGCTGAGCTGCCCATGGACATCACTCCTCACAAGATTCGGCACTCCTACGCCACTCATCTTTTGGACAATGGCGCCGATTTAAGACTGGTGCAGGAACTCCTAGGACATTCCAAACTTTCGACGACTCAGATCTATACGCATGTCAACCTGGGGCGCTTGAAAGCCGTATACGACCGCTCCCATCCGCGGGCATAAACGATAAGCCGTTCAAATTGAAAGACTTAAGAAACAAAGGATTTTGGATTCTTTGGCTACTGGGGCTATCGTCTAGTGGGCTATTGGCTAGCGAAAAAGGCGATCTTGACCCATACGGGCGGCAAATCGTTCCAGGAGAGCTGTTGATCAAACTGAAGGAAGATCTCATCCTGCCGCTATCTCAAGGTCCCCGATTAGCCGTTCTCGATGAAACGCACCAAATCGCAGGATCGCGCCTAGAGCGGACTTACTCGAGCTTTCCGAACATCGCTTTAGTGAAAGTGAACCCAGGAGTCTTGCTAGATTCCGCGATCGCCGCCTACAAACGATCAGGCTTGGTAGAACGAATTTCTTATAACTACATCCGCAAAGCTTCCGTTCTACCAGACGACGCCTTGTTGGCGGACGGCAAGCAGTGGGGAATCGAGAATACCGGTCAGTTGGGAGGCATCGAAGGGGCGGATATTAGCGCTGCTGAAGCCTGGGAAATCGGAAACGACGCGTCGGAAATCGTAATCGCCATACTCGATTCCGGTATTCGCTATACGCATGAGGACCTGGCCGAAAACATGTGGATTAACCCAGGAGAGATTGCGGGTAACGGGATTGACGATGACAACAATGGCTACATTGATGATATCCATGGAATCAATACGGTTGGCGTCGATGGTAGTAGGACACCGGAAACTGAGGGCGATCCGATGGACGACTTGGGTCACGGGACTCACGTCGCGGGAATTGCGGGCGCAGTTGGCAACAATGGAAAAGGTGTAGTCGGAGTCGCTTGGCGAACTAAACTGATGGCTCTTAAATTTTTGGGTTCCCAAGGTGAGGGATCCGATGCCGACGCAATCGAGTGCATCAATTACGCAAGAGAGCAGGGAGCTAGAATAATCAACAGCAGCTGGGGCGGGCTCGATTTTAATCCGCTTTTGGGTGATGCCATTGAAGAGGCAAACGAGGCCGGCATCTATTTCGTGGCGGCGGCTGGCAATGAAAGCAGCAATAACGATGATCAGCCCAACTACCCGTCATCCTATGCCTATCCGAATGTCGTTAGCGTAACGGCGACAGACAAGCGCAATGGATTCGCGACATTCGCCAACTTTGGCGAATCGGAAGTTGAGCTGGCCGCGCCAGGAGTGGGCATTCATTCGACGTATTTCAATTCTGACGACGACTATCGCGCATTGAGCGGAACTTCCATGGCGACGCCGTTCGTGAGTGGAGCTATCGCCTTGATGCTGGCTCGCTTTCCTGAGGAACCGATGGTCACAATTCTGAATCGACTTTACTCGTCAACGGATACTTTGGAGAGTCTAGCGCGTCGCTGCCGCTCTGGTGGTAGGCTGAATCTGGGGAGAGCTCTTCAGTCAGAGATGCCGGCGCCCCTAAACGACAATTTCGAATCGGCAACTCAGGTTTCGATTTCTCCATTCATCGTTTCTGGTTTCAATTCCAATGCCAGCTCTGAGATCAGCGAAAGTCCTCACGATGCAAATGCTGTAGGAAAATCGGTTTGGTGGAAATGGATAGCGGACGGGGATGGCTTTACCGAATTGACGACTGCAGGTAGCGACTTTAATTCAGTGCTTTCCGTGTACCGTGGTGATAGCTTGAATACATTGCAATTGGTTGCAAAGGATCGTGATCTGTCGCCAAACATCAACGGAGCTTCCGCTTCGTTTGAGGCTACCGAAGGTGAAGTCTACTTTATCGCTGTTGATGGTTTGGGTGGGAGTTCGGGTAACGTTAGCTTAAGCCTTGGCCAGTCCGTTGTGAATGACGATTTCGCTGATGCTTTGAAAATCGGGGGAATCAATATCCGAACCGCTAGCGAAAATATCGCTGCAACGCGAGAAGCAGGGGAGCCCGAACACGTCGAGAGCGCTTTTGGGTCGAAATCCGTTTGGTGGAAATGGACGGCTCCGCTTAGCGGCAATGTTACGCTTTCGACCTCCGCTAGTAATAGTTTCGATACGCTTCTGGCCGTTTACATCGGCGATTCGCTGGAGGAACTGCAACTGGTGGGCTCGAATGATGATGACGATCGGACAGGTGTTTGGACGAGCGTTCTTACATTCTATGCTCAGGAAGGTGCCGAGTATAGAATCGCAGTAGACGGATGGAATGGCGGCTTTGGCGAGATTTCGTTGACAGTGGCAATGGCTGAACACGATGACCTAGAAGATGCGCGTAGTCTCACTACTGATACGATCAGCGATATTTCGTTTACCAACAATGCGACGAAAGAGATTGGAGAACCGTCTATCGCCGGAAGTTCCGTCGGCCAGTCGCTCTGGTGGAAATGGGTGGCAGCTAGGTCGGGGCAGGCGGAAGTGTCAACCTTTGGTAGCGATTTCGATACAACCTTGGCGGTATACCAAGGAGGATCGCTTTCGTCATTCGAGCTGCTTGGCGAGAATGACGATAGCGGGGGAGCATTGTCTAGTCGCTTGGCGATAGATGTTGTAGCGGGAGAGACTTATTGGATTTCAGTAGATGGGAACGATTTTCGTGACGATAGAAGCTACGGGCTCGCTTGGCTGAATGCCCAAGTAGAGGAGGACCATGCTTGGCAAACCCCGGTTATCGCAGATCCTGGCAACTTGGATGTCGTTGCGGGGGAACCGATCTCTATAGAAGTCGAGGCGAGTCGAGATGCGAGCAGCTTCGACGCATCAGGCTTGCCTGATGGTTTGAGCATAGATTCTAGCACGGGTATTATTTCGGGGACGCCCACTCAGTCAGGACGATTCAATGTGATGATTGAGGCAGCTAATAATGAGGGCGCGGGCTTCTTTCTCTATGTCTTGGATATCGCCCCTCAAGCTGGATCGCCTTCTGTGGGTCCACTACCTATAGAAGTCAAAGGAATCGAAGGAGGTCCTGTAGTGATCGAAGTGGATGTTGCTAATGGTTCGGGCGCTCAGTATCAGTGGTATAAGGACGGATCGATGCTTGGCGGAGAAGAAGAGTCGTCATTGGAGATCCTAACTTTAAGCGCTGACGATGAAGGCGATTATTCAGTAGCCGTTTCGAACGCAAACGGATCAGCGCTAGCGGGACCTACAAGAGTGAGGATGATCCGAGAGGCGTTGTTCAACATTTCAACACGTGGGTATGTAGGGGTCGGAAGCGAAATAATGATCGCCGGATTTGTTGTATCGGGAACGCAACCACGAACCGTCCTTATTCGGGGGTTGGGAAAATCGTTGGAATCTCGCGAGGTTCCCGAGGCCCTTGCGAACCCGAATCTTGCCTTGTACGATTCACTGGGAGCGAAGATCGGAGAAAATGACGATTGGATTAGCGCGGCTAATTTGCAGGAGATCGAGCATGTCACGCCTACTGTGGGCGCGGTTGCCCTAGAGGACTCTGCCGAGTCTGCAATGCTTGTTACGCTGGAACCTGGAGTGTATACCACTCATTTGTCTGGCGTTGGTGGTAGCGCTGGTATCGGCCTAGTTGAAGTGTTTGACGCATCCGATGAGAGTATCGAAACGCGCTTAGTGAATATCTCGACTCGCGTGTACTCGGCTTCAGGTGATCGCGTGGCTATCGGTGGTTTCGTGATCACGGGTCAAGATCCAAAACGCGTGCTGATTCGAGCTCTGGGACCTGAGCTGGCTAATCGGGGAATATCTGGCTATATGCCGAATCCGGAGATTACGGTTTACGATTCCTCGGAACCGGTAGCGAAAAACGATGATTGGGGCGACGAGTTTGTGTTCCAAATGATGGATGCTTTCGAGCAAGCTGGAGCATCGCCGCTTGAGCTTGAAAGCAAAGATGCGGCCATGATACGAGAGTTGCAGCCCGGGCTTTACACAGTAATTGCGAGCGATTTCGACGGAGAAGAGGGAATCGCCCTGATAGAGGTTTTCGAACTGCCGTAGAGAGTGTCCTGAGTTATTGGGCACTCTCTTATTCAGCTCAGCTCGGATTGGCTTCTAGCCAATTGTTGCCAGGGCGTCGTTGAACGTATCGCTTGGGCGCATGGCTGCTGTCGCTCTCTCGGAATCGGGAGCGTAGTAGCCGTCAATGTTCACTGGGTTACCTTGAGCGGCGTTCAATTCCTCGATGATTGTTGTCTCGTTTCGAGTCAGGGTTTCCGCAAGCGGAGTGAAAATAGCCTTTAATTCGGAATCACGGTCTTGGGTAGCCAGAGCTTCGGCCCAGTAGAGAGCCAGATAGAAATGACTGCCCCGGTTGTCCAACTCGTTCACTTTCCGTGATGGCGACTTGTTGTTCTCCAAGAATTTGGCGGTTGCGGCATCGAGCGTTTCCGACAGCGATTTCGCTCGCTCATTAGAAAAAGCGTTGGACAGGTGCTCGAGCGAAACGGCCAAGGCTAGGAACTCGCCCAGAGAATCCCAGCGCAAGTGCCCCTCGCTCTGAAACTGTTGGACGTGCTTGGGCGCGGATCCGCCAGCGCCTGTTTCGAAAAGCCCACCGCCATTCATGAGTGGAACGATGGAAAGCATTTTGGCGCTGGTACCCAATTCGAGAATCGGGAACAGATCGGTGAGATAGTCCCGAAGGACGTTTCCGGTTACGGATATGGTGTCCTTCCCTTCCTTGATCCTCTCTAGCGAGAACCGAGTGGCGTCGACGGGAGCGAGGATTCTCAAGTCCAAGCCATCTGTGTCATGATCCTTCAAGTACAGCTCGACTTTTTTGATCAGTTGGGCGTCATGGCCCCGATTCTTGTCCAGCCAGAATACTGCGGGCGCCCCTGTGGCCCGAGCGCGATTGACAGCTAGTTTAACCCAGTCGCGGATAGGAGCATCCTTGACCTGGCACATTCTAAAAATGTCTCCCGCCTCGACTGATTGCTCGATAAGAACGTTTCCGCTTGAATCCACGACACGGATACTGCCTTCTCCGGGAGCTTGGAAAGTCTTGTCATGCGAGCCGTACTCCTCCGCTTTCTGGGCCATGAGCCCCACGTTGGGAACGCTTCCCATGGTGGCTGGATCGAAGGCTCCATGCTCTTTGCAAAACTCTATGGTCGCTTGATAAACCCCGGAATAGGAGCGGTCGGGGATGACGTATTTGGTGTCCTTCTGGTTTCCGTCCGGTCCCCACATTTGTCCTGAGGCTCGGATTGCGGCGGGCATGGAGGCGTCGATAATGATATCGCTTGGCACATGCAAGTTTGTGATTCCCTTGTCGGAATTCACCATGGCCAGATCGGGACCTTGCTCATAAACTGCTTGAATTTCGGATTCGACGCGGGCCCGCTTCTCGTCCGGCAATTCCGTAATTTTGGAGAACAAATCCCCAAGACCGTTATTGGGATCGGCTCCGATCGATTCGAAATCGCTGGCGTGGCCTTCGAATACGTCTTTGAAGAAAACGGAAACTGCGTGGCCGAAAATAATCGGGTCGGAAACCTTCATCATGGTGGCTTTCAGATGAAGGGAAAATAGAATGCCTTGCTCGCGAGCATCGGCAATTTGCTCTTCGAGAAACGATCGGAGAGCATTGCGGTTCATTACCGCGGCGTCGATAATCTCCCCAGCTTGCAAAGGAATGGGGGCTTTCAAGGTTTGGCTTGACCCATCATTCCCTTGGAATTCGATTCTGACCTCGATGGCTTTTCCAATCGTAGTCGATTTTTCGCTACCGTAAAAGTCATTGCTGCTCATGCTGGCTACGTGAGATTTGGACTGGGAATCCCACGCGCCCATGGAGTGAGGATTATTTTTGGCATACTGCTTGACCGAACCCGGAGCTCGACGATCGGAGTTCCCTTCGCGGAGCACTGGATTTACAGCGCTTCCTAGCACTTTGGCATAGCGCGCTTTGATTTCCTCTTCTGCCTCAGTCTTTGGCTCCTCTGGATAGTCGGGAAGATTGTAGCCTTTGCCTTGGAGCTCTTTGATGGCGGCGGTTAGCTGGGGAATAGAAGCGCTGATGTTCGGGAGTTTGATAATGTTGGCTTCCGGCGTCTTGGCCAACTCGCCAAGTTCGGACAGTGCGTCGGGCTGGCGTTGTTCATCGGTAAGCTCTTCGGGAAAATTGGCGATGATGCGCCCCGCTAGGGAGATGTCTCGCATTTCCACTGTCACTCCTGCTGCTCCCGCAAAGGCTTCAATTATGGGAAGCAAGGAGTAGGTGGCTAGCGCCGGAGCTTCGTCAGTTATCGTGTAGATGATTTTCGATTTCGTTTCGTTCATGGCTTCCTAGCGGAATAGAAGGAAGTTCTTCGGTAACGCACTCCCTCTCTGGGTCAATAGAATATCTGCGTTTTGTCCGCTTCAAGACACAGTCCAGGTTCACTCGATTCTCGATTGGAATCGGGGATATAAGTAGCCGACGAAAGTGATGAATATGGAAAGCAGCGCGAAAGCGACGATTCGAATTAGCGTGTCTCGAATATCGAAGACGAAAAGGCGAAAAAGCGGTAGAGCGAAACCGACTAGAGCCACCATGCGATAGACCTTAATCTTCGCGCTGATCCCGATTCCTATGAGAACAAGGCAGAATAGGGCGATGAGGGCAGTGTAGCTGGACTCGTTCCAAAGTAGGTCGCTAGAAAGCAGGATGGCAATCGATCCGAAGGCGATGGATGCGAAGAGGTAGGCGAGGAGTTGGCGAGATCGATCGGATAGCCGTCTATGAAGGTTGCGGGCGTGATCGATCCCGAGTCCAATCGCTAGGCCTGTAACGAGCAGGCCGCCGATAAGGGCCTCTTTGGCCCGAGGTTGAGGAATCAGTTCGGTCTCCAGTGAGCTTTCCCAGATGAGGAGGATCAAGATGGTGTTTATGGCGAGGAAGAAGGCGCTTAAAAACAGGGCGACATAACGCTTGTGCAACCGCCAGAGAAAGTGGAAAGCAATCGTTAGTAAGGAAAGCGTCAATACGCGTTCCAGCCAGCCTTCGACGCTGAATGCTGCCCGAAGAACGATGAGGGCGACTAGCCAGTGATGGAGGGCTCTCCAGAATCTCCATTTGCGAAACAATCTGAAGTCTCGAATCAGGCCTTGTCTGAAATTGGGCAGATAGAGGAGGGCTAGGTAGAGAACTACGGCGAGCAAGTTGCCAAAAAAACCTGCTGGCGATGGAGGATTCATCATTGCGTAGAGGAACAGAGGAACAAAGGAGGCGTCCCGAAGAGTTGTGAAAGACCCGACCGGAGTTCAGAGCAGAGCCAGCCCGAATAGAGCTGGGGCGTAGGCAAAATAGGCCTCCGATTGGAGTAGGTTGGCCGCGTAGGCATAAACCGTTGTGATCCAGGAAAAATGGAATACGAATTCCAAAAGGGGTAGCAGAATACGTTTCCCCTCCAATTTGCCTCTGGAAGTTATCCAAGCCAGGCCTGCGGTTGTTGCCAGTACCGCGACAGTGCTTAGCTCATTGTATGGACGTATCCAAAATTGTATATTGGCTACTTGTATCGGGATGGCTCCGCAAGCGAAAGGAATCGATCGGGACAATCTAGGAACGAGCGCGAGAAGACAAAGGGTGGCTCCAAACAGAACGGTAACCTGTGGTAGGATGTCGGAGGCGATTTGCGTTTCGGAGACGAAGACCGTTGCTATCAAGGCGTTGAGCAGAGTGGGGAGGATGTAGAACCGGTCATTTCGCTGCTCTGACTTTCTAGCGTGATGAAGATAGGCAAGCAGCGCAGTGGCGATGAGAGGATGCAGAAGAAACAAGATCCAAGTGAAACTGCCAAACTCTAACCGGGATTGATCTAGGCTGATGATAGCATAGGCCAAGGATACAATCCAGACGACTAGGGAAGCGGTTTCTTGAAGTAGAGAACGGGATTTTACTGCTACCCATGCGAGGATTCCGGCTTCAATTATCAAGGCGAACCAGCGAACGTCGCCCTCGAATCGATTGGCCAGCCACAGGGCGGCCAACGCCCCGGCCTTCGAAAGGAAAAGCTGAAAGAGAAAACTCTTGAGACCATTGCGGCTGAACCATAGAGCCCAAGCGATAAAAACAACTGCTCCCAATCCGTAAAATGCTACGAGCTCGTTGGTGAACAGTATCATGTAGAGATAACCGATGGCCAGAAAAAGAGATGTATTCAGAAGATGGAGCCGCTGAATAGAGGTTTTCTCGTTGAACAGCTTCCAAAACGCGTCAGACAGTGGCAAGAGGGAGACGGTAATGAGGAAGTAGGCGAGGACACTCCAGGCGTGTGGCAGTGTAATAGTCCGCGATCCGATTATCTCGAGGAGGCAGAAGCTCAGCACGGGAAGGTAGGCTCCAATCGTGGAAATGAAGAGTATTGGGAGCCAGTCGAATTTGCGGCTGAAGGCAATGCCGATCAAGTAGAGGGCGAGGGTAGATATGAGAGAGGGTTCGAGGAGGCCAACGTATGAAGAATATAGGGACGATAGGAAACCGTAGGCCAATGCCATAATGGCGATATTTCGATTGGCGAGTCGCAGACTTGTGGCGAAAATAAAGGCGATGACGCAGAACTGCAGGATGATCCCGATCAAGGGGTTAGCTATGATGTGAACCGGTGGAGCGGCAAAGGCGGCAATGCTGGTCAAATAGAGCGCGCTGAGCCCAGTGGAAAGCAGCGTAGATCCGAATCGAGGCCGGCGTTTGAGAAAGAATATCCCGGCAGCGAGAACGGCCATATCAGCCAAAACCAGTTCGGCAAATCGGACCCAGGCGGGGGTTCCTTGGGAAATATAGACGGCAAAAGAAATCGCCGCCAAGGTAGCTAGCAGGCCGCCGGTGCGCGGAAGCCACCATTGCATTAAGCCGGCTTCGGCGGACGCCGATTCCTTTGGAGGCCATAAGCCGATTGATCGCAGGGTTTCGACCAAGCGGGATGCGGTTGCTGGTTTGGAGGCAGGTTTCGGGGGCGTTACGTGTGTAGATCTGGGTTGGGGTCTTGGAGCAGGCGTTTTAATGGCCTGGGCTGGAGTCGGTTGCTTAGGCGGCTCGGGCCCTACCTCGCCTTGAGTGAATGGAGTTGGGGTTGCCGTTGGGGCGCGGTACTGCTCTGAAGAGGGAGCTGGCGCTTCAGTAGACCTCGGCGCTGAGCTCGATTGTTTAAAAGACCCCTGGGAAGCGGTCAGACTGTCCAGTCTTTGTTCCAGCAATTGGATACGCCTAGCATCTTTCGATCGCTTGATGAGTAAGAATACGCAAATCGGGAATGGAAGGAGGACGAAGAGCGCTCCAAGGAAAACGATGACGGACATGGATGGGGTTAAAGGATGTTTTCTGGGTGGTTGTTCTGAAAAGTCACCGCAGCAATTCGCAGTACATTTAAGGTAGCGGGCGATCTCCGAGCTCCCATCTTCTGACATATATAATGGGCGCTCGGAGATCGCCCGCTACCATTTAGGCAACGAAGCAAGTTTCCGAAGATTGGACCCAAAAAGGAAAAAGATCTCCGTTGCAAGCAGCGTGGTATTTCTGAAAGTAGGGAGGATCGTCTCGATCCTCCGAAACACCTATGCGGAGGACCGAGCCGGGCCTCCCTACCAAAAAGCCGAAACCGCCGACAGATCGGGGCCTGCGACAAACTTCGGGTATTAGGCCCAAAAAGATTAGGTCGGAATACACGCGCTCAATGACGGACACATCTGGACCAAAATGCTGCGCCCTATTGGCTCGTTAGGTAATTGTTGAGCGGAGTTCCGTTCTGGGATAGCCTGCGTCTCGCGGGCTGGATTGAACTGAATGCTTCAAAAGGCCCGCGAGCTGCGGGCGATCCCAATTCACCGTAAGTATTCGATGGCAGGACTATAAGGCTGGTAGGCATTCTCTTTACAGTTCGGGGGCGATATGCCAATCGCGAGGATAGACAACATCGTAGGCAGTTGTGAAAGTCTTTTCGGCTTTTGGCTGCAGTACGGCTTCCCATTGAAAGATGCCATTGTTTTCATTTTCTTCATCGATGACGACTTCGCTATCTTTTGGGGCGTTACGCCGGATTTCGATCTTGGAATTCTGGGCGATTGGAAACTGATCGACGATGATTACCTTGTGAGCCACATTGTGCTGACTGACGACCTCGTTTCTGTGCTCCCGTTTTAGCGTAGTGGTTTTGTCAATAAATCCGGAATCGGTATCTTTTTGGGCTCCTTCAGTGCGCTTGACAACGATATTGCCGTCCACGCCAAGGGAGATATCCCTTTCCTCGTCGGGAAGGATTTTTTCGAGGTAAACTTTGGAAGACAGCTTACCTTCAACGAAGGCCAGGGCTTGCCCAGGCAGAATTGGCAGTGGCAGCGTGTTCTTGAGTTTGGCCCGCAGATAAGCATCCAGTTGTATCCGAGGAACGGATTCCGACCAATACTCGGCTCCGATGGATTCTTCTAGAATTTTGTAGGCGCTGCTGTCCTTGGCGCTGGGAACGGTCATCTGCCCCGGGATGGTCGCCTGAAAGGAAACTGTGGAGGCCGTAACTGCGGCTTGCTGCTGGCTCGCTGGTCGTGCTGATTTTGCGCTGGCCGCGTCCACTGAGAAGGGAGACAACTCGAACACCTCTCCCTGAGATTCAGCTCGCCCTCGGTAGGTGTCCTCCAGTTTCCGAACGAGCAAAGGCGGTGGTTCCGGCACATTACCTTGTCGGCTCGCTTGGTTGGTTTGCAGAGAAAGTGTGATGTCTGACCAGTCTTCTCCCGTATGCTGCCAAACGGATGCAAAGTATCCGAAATCCAGAGACCCATTTTCGGGTGAAGCGCGCAACTCGTATTGGGGAACCCAGCGAGCATTGTTGGCCAAGTAGCTGACAACAATTCCGATCTCGCTCGCCGCCTCCATTTCGATTTCCACTTCAGCGATAGACGATAGCAAGGCAGCGGTTTCTACAGCCTCTCTAAGCTCAAATTCGATTTCCTGAATCCGTTCGTCGATATCCCGCATAGCCGTTTCAGATTGGTCGATAGCTTCATAGGCGTCCGCTTGCGTTCGCTGTACGAAGGCGCTTAGTTCTTTGGCTTGGTCCAAGGAAAGGGATTCACCCTCATCGATCTTGCCGAACTCTGCTGCGAACGATTCCCGCATAGCGTTGGCGAATTCCATATTGGTCTTAGCTTCTGTATGGATTCTTAGCTGTCTCTCCTTATCTTTTTTGGCGTCGTCGAGCCGATCGCGGATGGCTTTGATGATATCGCTTTCTTGGCGCTCTTCCGGTCGGAAGATCTTCGCGTTGCGTATCAGGCCATTGGTGGCATCGATGAAATTGGCTTGCAGGGCTGAAGAATCGACTTGGCTGGGCAGGTTTTTAAATACGAGAGTTGATTTGCCCGAGGGAGCGTTTAGGGTTCCTGTCCGCGTAACCAGAGCTCCGTCGCGAAAAAGCGAAACTTCGGTGATAGCGGACTCGACTTCGATATCGTCGGCCAGGGAAGTTGGTATAAAAAGGAGAACAGCAATAAGGGCGAAGGAAACTTGAAATTTCATAGGAGCAAGAAGTCGATTGGACGACGGACAATAGTCTCATCGGAAGGTTCCAAGATAGCAATTGTATTACGGGTATCTAAGTAGACGTTTGGGGGACAGGATTTCTTAGAGAGTGCCGAATAATGAGATGAAATGTAGCTCTTCGTCGTAGGGTTGCCGCATAGATACTTTCAAATAGTTGCTATCCGATGGTAGGGCTGCTTGTCCTCAAGCAGCCGCAGGAAAGATGCTCAATTACGGCTGCTTGGGGGCAAGCACCCCTACCCATCGATGACGTGTGGGAGCCCCGATGTTTCGGGGCGATTATTCTTATTGTTTAACCCAATGGAGATCGCGGGATAAACCCGGCTCCTACAATCCTCTACACTTAGGATCGCCCTATCGGGAAGTTAACCTCAATCGCTCAAAGCCGACTCCCTGGATTCCTAGAGATTGACCTTTTGGCTGGATACACCCGTGATCGGTCCCGAAAGCATAGCAGAGCATTGGAACGGACCCATCATATACACATTAAAGGCGCTCGCGAGCACAACCTTCAGAATATCGAGGTTAAGATTCCGCGCGACAAGCTGGTCGTAATCACAGGGGTGTCGGGCTCGGGCAAATCCACTTTGGCTTTCGATACGCTCTACGCCGAGGGCTACCGTAAATACATGGAGAGCTTGTCGACCCAGGCGCGCCAAGCCATGGAGCAATTCAAGCGTCCAGATGTGGATTTCATTCATGGCTTGTCTCCGGTACTGGCCATCGAGCAACGCTCCGCGTCATCATCCCCTCGCAGTACCATAGCGACCGTTACCGAGATTGCGGACTATGCTCGCCTGCTATGGACTTTGAAAGGCGAGCAACGCTGTCCCAAAGATGGGGGTCTCATCAGTCGGCAAACGCTCGATAGTTCGGTCGAGCAAGCGATGGAGCTACCGAAAGGGGCTCGAGCGATGGTGCTGGCTCCATACATGTCCGCTAAAAAGGCGGTGATTCTCGATGAGCTGCCGCGATTGCGGCAAAAGGGCTTCCAGCGCGTGCGCATCAATGGCGAGGTTGTCAGTATCGATGAATCGGAAGGGAGCGTTTCAGGAAGGGGAGAGCTTGAGCTGGAGCTTGTGGTTGATCGAATCGTTATTGGTCCAGATCAACGGAGCCGGTTGGCGGATTCGTTGGAGTTGGCGTTCAACGAAGGCAAGGATCGGGCTGCAATCGCCTATCAGGCGAATCGAGACGCGGAATGGGAGGAGCTGAGGCTTAGCCGAAACCTAGCTTGTTCCATATGCGGCGAAGTATACGAGCCGATATCTCCACGTCATTTTTCTTTCAATACGATCGAAGGGGCTTGTTCGGAGTGCGGAGGACTCGGGAAAACGCGCCGCTTTTTGGAAGAGCTTGTCGTGCCCGATTCAAGCAAGTCGGTGAAAAAAGGGGCCTTGAAACCGCTGCGTATTGGAGGAAAACAGCTCATCATTCGTAACAACGCCCTATTGCGTCAATTGGCCGAGCAACTCCCTTTCGATCCCAAGACTCCCTGGAAAGACTTGGACCGAGAGACGCAGGAAGCGATTCTTTACGGAGTCGAAGACCGGCTTTTCGAATTCAAGTTGACGCGAAGAAAAACTAAGCCAGCGCCACAGAAGTTTGAAGGCGTGATAGCGCTCCTGCAAAAGTCCTACCAGGAAACGAAAAGCGACGGCTTTCGAGCTCGTTTGATGACCTATCAAACGGATCAGGAGTGTCCAACCTGCCAGGGCCATCGATTTAGCCAACGGAGCGCGAATGTGTTCGTGCAAGGGAAGAGCGTGCCCGATTTTCTGGCCATGGACCTGGGGCAAGCCTATGAGTTTGCGGCCAGCTTGCCGGCGAGCGAAGATCGAGTCTCCACTTATGGGGAAGTGATCGAAGGAATCGAGCTGAGATTGCGATTTCTGAAGGAAGTCGGTTTGAACTATTTGACCTTGGATCGTCAATACAGCACCTTGAGTGGGGGCGAGGCTCAGCGCGTACGCTTGGCCACTCAATTGGGCATGAGCTTGGTTGGGGTCGTCTACGTTCTCGACGAACCGAGTATCGGATTGCATCCGAGAGATAACCTGAAATTGATCCAATCTCTCAAGGAGCTAAGGGACCGGGGCAATTCGGTCATCGTTGTCGAGCACGACGAAGAGACCATGCGGGCATCCGACCATTTGATCGAGCTAGGTCCAGGAGCCGGATCCTCTGGAGGACAGGTTCTTTTTGAAGGACCTCCGGAGGGCTGCCAGAAGGAGGCTAGCGGGAGGTTTGAAACCGGGGACTACTTGTCCGGCAAACGTAGTTTGACCAAGTCTGTGGATACAAAGGTTCCGCGAAAAGATTGGCTCACGATCAAAAAGGCCAGTGAACACAATTTAAGAGGAGCCGATGCCCGTTTCCCGATCGGGCTGCTCACCTGCGTGACCGGAGTTTCCGGATCCGGCAAGTCCACGCTAGTAAACGAAATCTTGGCTAAAGCCGCTGCCCGGAAACTGAATCGTTCGAAAGACATTCCAGGGAACCACAAGGGAATTGACGGATTAGAAGAGCTGGAACGGGTAGTCCGCGTTAGCCAAGACCCAATTGGCCAAAGTCCGAGATCCAATCCGGCGACTTATACGAAGCTCTTTGACAGCCTTCGCGATTTGTATTCCAAAATGCCTTTGTCTCGGGCTCGCGGATACAAACCGGGACGATTCAGTTTTAACGCGAGAGGAGGGCGCTGTGAACGGTGTCAAGGCCAAGGAGCCATCAAGCTAGACATGCTCTTCATGAGCGACGCCTACATCGATTGTCCGAGTTGCCATGGCACGCGCTACAATCGGGAGACCTTGGAGATTCAGTATGGAGGATTGAATATCGCTCAGGCTTTGGACCTTTCGGTGGGGGAAGCCGTGGATCGTTTTAAGAACATCCCCCGTATCATGGATAAACTGAATACTCTCGATGCAGTGGGTCTTGGCTATCTCAAATTGGGACAAGCTGCGAATACCTTGAGTGGCGGAGAAGCCCAGCGTCTGAAGTTGTCATTGGAACTGTCTAAGAGAGGCGCTGGGAAAGCGCTCTATATTCTGGACGAGCCAACTACCGGTCTGCACTGGTCAGACATTCAGAAGCTCTCGGATTTGCTTTTCCAATTACGGGATCAAGGGAATACGGTGATCGTAATCGAGCATCACCTGGATTTCATCCGGCTAGCAGACTGGATCGTAGACCTGGGTCCGGGTGGTGGCTCTGAAGGGGGTGAGGTCGTTTTCGAAGGAACGGTCGACGCTATACAGAAGTGTAGAAAGTCGGAGACGGGCAAGGCGCTGAAGTCGAAGAAGTAGCCAGAAAGGATTATCGGCTCATTTGGTGCATCAAAGCACGCGTCGCAAACCGGGATCGCCCGCGGCTCGCGGGCTGGATTGGGCCTGCTAGGCGCATTGACGTCAACTTAAGCTCGCCCGGAGGTCGAGCTCCACCTTTACGTATCGGTTTCAAGGGTGGAACTCGACGTCCCGGCGAGTTTATTCCAGCATCTTATAGCTAGGTTAACGCATTTGCGCCACAGCCGAAGCGATGTGAATGAGTGAGATCGCCCGCTACCGTAAGCGCCTCGCGAACTTGCTTTGTTGCTGCCTCTGGTAGGTAGGACCTAGCGATGATCCACCCCTTCGGTGATCATGGGCCAATTGTCGGTGCGGAAAGGCGTAACCGGCAGCCCATTGCGGCCGTATAGATTGCAAACGGGATTATTGGCCCAAGCGTAGCGAACGGCGATCGGCTTGCTTACGGAATCGCTCCACACTTCGACGGTGTTTTCGTCGATGACCTTAGCGGAGGCCCAGACGAATTTCCTGTCCTCCCCAGCAATGGCGAATCCTTTGATTTCCGCGGTATCAAAGGCCCTAAGACCTCCGTCTCCGAGGTGATTAAAATCGATTACTGCTTTTGAGCCCTTGACCTGCATGGATTTGAACCGCGGACTTTGATAGTCGATATCGAACCCATAGTCGCGAGCCAAGGCCCAGCGGGCTAGGCGATTGGCCACCGTATGCTTGTCGCGAGGATGAATGTCTCGGTCTTCACCTGCGTCGATAATCACAGCCTGACCGGTGTTTGGCAGGCGATCCAAAGTCATGGTCTGAGCCTCCCGCAGTTCGGCCCAATCTTCATCGACGGGTTTATCGACTTCCGCTCTGAAATCCGCCAACTGCACAAAGTAGAACGGAAAATCGCCTTGGTCCCATTCGTCTCGCCAGTGCTGGATCATGAGGGGGAAAAGCTCTCGGTACTGATGGGCCCGCGAGGCGTTGGCTTCGCCCTGATACCAGATCGCTCCTTTGATTCCGTATCCAATTGTTGGTTTCAGTACGCCGGCGTAGAGATTGCCTGGTCGATGTTGCCCCACGAGTGGATTGCGAGGCGCCCGCGGGCGATTGCCTTTGGAACCGTCGCCTTTCCATTTGGCCAGTCGCGTTTCGTATTTGGCTATTTCCGCATCGTGGTCATAGGTTCGCTCGGTCTCCTCCCAGTGCTCGATCAGCCCACGATAGCGTCGGTTCGATTCCAATACATCGCGTTTAACCCAAGCCTCGGCCGCGGAACCTCCCCAAGCATTATCGATGAGTCCGACAGGTACGCCCAGCGCTTGGCGCAACTGGAGGCCAAAACGATAGCCGACTGCAGAAAAATTGCTCACGATATCGGGTGAGGCGTGAGACCATTCGCCGTCGAAGTCGCGCTGTGGTTCCTGCGTGCCCACTTGAGGGACCGTGATCAGTCGCAGTTGAGAGTCCTTAGCGGTCAGAGCAACCAGATCCCCATCGTAGGACTGGGATACGGACCACTGCATGTTCGATTGCCCCGAGCATATCCAAACTTCCCCGACAAGGACATCGTCGTACTCAAGTGTGTTCTTCCCTTTAATTGTCAACCGATGAGGTCCGCCTGCGGGCAGCGGTTTCAAGGTTACTCGCCAGTCCCCTTGCCGATTAGCCTTCGTTTTATGCTGCTGGTCGCCAATGGAGACAGTTACCTGCTCTCCTGGATCGGCCCAGCCCCAAACGGGATTGGCCTGATCGCGCTGCAGAACCATGTGGTCGCCGAAGACGGAAGGCGTCGCGACATCGGCGTGGGCGATGATGGGAGATATCAGAATTGCGGATGCGAATAATAAATGGGTGATCAAGGCATTCATGAGTTTGAGGCAGTTGGGTGGTATTGGAATGGGCAAGGCTGCAAAGCGCTTGAGACGGGTCAATTCGTAAAGAAGTAGGGCGGTCCCAAGAGTAGTACAGGCTTCCAGCCTGTGTCCGACGGGAAATACACAGGCAGGATGCCTGTTCTACCTTATTCGCGGGCTAAAGCGCCGCGCTACTCTTTGACTAGCTTGATCAAAAAAACAGTCCCGAATGGTAGGGCCGACTGTCCCCAGTCGGCCGAAAAAGTGCCGATACCAGCGACGCCGCTGATGGTATTAGAGATGACCGATGTTTAATACAGTACCAATGCCCCCGTGCAATTGCGTGGTTGTAGACTGTGGAAGTGGGCGATCTCTGAGCACCCACAAATGGTAGCATAGGCTTCCAGCCTGTGTATAAACAGGCAGGATGCCTGTTCTACTCTTTTGATATGGTCGCTCGGCTCGCGCCGCCGAAGCGATGTGAAGGAGTGAGGTCGAACGCTACTTCAAGAAGGCGGGAGACCTTTATTTTCACCTCTAGCTAAATCTGAGTTCATCTGAGTCTATCTGCGGGCAAAAATCTCAGTGCCCTTTCTCCATGAATTCCATGACGCGGACGTCGTAGGCTTTGTAACGGCCCATCCAGGGAGCGGCGCTGAGTTCTTTGGCGTTGCTGGGCCAGAGGGATTGAGAGGTTTTCAGCACTCGTTGATTGTAGGGGTAGCCCGCTCTCACATGGTCCATGGCGTTGATGGCGTGGAGGCGAGCCATGACGTTGGGGCTGTTGAGCAAAACGTCGTTGAGAACGGGACGCGGATCTTTCTTGCCGATTCTAGCTAGGTGCTCAGCGGCGGCGATTCTATTGGCTGCCACGGGACTACGAGTGCGAGCGTTGATGAGACGCAAGGCCTGTTCGTCTTCGGTTTTCAGAACCAGGCAATTGACTAGAGCCCAGTATTGGACAACTGGATGCGGATCGCGTAATCCTTTTACTAGATCGGGAAGGGCGCTCTCGCCTTTGTCCAGCAAAGCATCCGCCATATTGAGGATCTTCATCAGCGGGTACTGGTCCCGGTCTCGGGAAATGTTGAAGGGAATTTTTCCGGAACTGCGGGTCCATTCGACTAGAAGCGACTCGGGAATGAATCCGGTATCGAAGGTATCCAGTATATGCTTATGATTTGCTTCCCGCATGCGAAGCAAAACGTCACGGTAGGCCGGATCATTGGCCAGATTGTTGACCTCGTCTGGATCCTTTTCCAAATCGAAAAGCTCTTCGAGTGGAGCCGGTTGGAAGAAGGCGCTTTGAGCCGCATTGGTCTTGCCTTCGCGGAACAGGCGCTCCCATTCCGGAGTCGCTGGGTTGTCCCAAAGATAGTCGACGCGCTGGCCCGTGGGCAAGTAGGCGAGATAATTGCGGATGTAGTTGAATTTTCCATCAGTCACCCCGCGTTTAAAGTCGATTCGTTCGTCAGCTCGGGCTCGAAAAGTGTAGGCGTATTGGGGAGCTGGAGACCGCTTTTCCCCAAGAAAAGCTCGCCCTTGCATGTGAACCGGGATATCCGCTCCAGCCAGGCTCAATAGAGTGGGGGCGAAGTCGACGAAGCCCACGATCTCTTCCGCTCGAGAACCAGCCTTATGTGGCATGAGGTGGGCCCATTTTTCGGGTACGCGAACGATCAAGGGAACGTGAGTTCCCGAATCGTAGATAAAGCGCTTGCTGCGGGGCATGATGCCGCCGTGATCCGAGTAGTAAAAGATGATGGTGTCTTCTAGGAGCCCGGCATCTTCCAGCTCCTTGATGCGATTGCCCATGTAGCTATCCATTTCGTTGATACGCGTGTAGTAGGCGGATATGCGCTCGCGGACAGTTGCCGTGTCGGGCAGGTAGGCGGGCACGCGAATCTTATCCAATGGCACATTGGCTTCGACGGTATGCCGAATTGGATGCAAGCAGCTCTCGTGGGTTAGGTTGGTATTGAAGATAGCGAAGAAGGGTTTGCCTTCTGGGCGGTTCTTCCAGTGGGCGTTCCGGCTACTCTCGTCCCAGCCTGGAGTGTTCTGGTCGATGTTGTAGTCCTGCTTGCTGTTGTTGGTCGTGTAGTAGCCGGCTTCACGCAGATATTGCGGATAGATTTTCATGTTTTTGGGCATGGGCACTTGGCTGCGCATATGCTCACCGCCGAAGGTATAGGGATAGGTTCCGGTTATCAGAACCGTGCGTGCCGGACCGCAAACAGCCGCGTTGGCGTAGGCGTGCTCGTAGACAACCCCTTCGGCCGCCAGTCTGTCCAAGGTAGGCGTATTGGCGTGTGGATTCCCGTAGGGACCTAAATAGTCCGGGCTGTTGTCCTCGCTGGTGATCCAGACAATATTGGGTCGATCGGCCGCGATTGCTGTGACAGCGACAGCTAGGTAAGCTACCAAGCTTCGAAAAAGGGGAAAACGATTCATAGCGATTAAGCTAGATAGGTTTTGAACCAGCCGTCGACTCGTTTTCCGGCAAACTTGGATTTTCCCATTATAATAAATTGGTCGATAGAGGTTTTTAACAGGATACGCTTCGCTACAGGATCACGCCCTGCATGAGCATGATTTTGTCTTTTTAAGATTAGACCCATTGTTTCGAAGAAACACCCATTCGCCTTGGAAAGGCGACAAGCGAGGCACGAGCGTTGTTAACATCGCTCTTCCGCGCATGCGGGTTCGCTAGTCCTTCGCAATGCGAGGAAATAGGTGTCCGCTCGCGGACAGTGGGTTGGAAAAATCGGGGATTTTTAAAAAGTAGAATAGGCATCTTGCCTGTATCAGAGCCGTAGACCACAGGCCAGTCACCGTCCCGCTTGCGCGCGAAGGCGTCAACTTAACTAGTTTTGATTAATAATACCCGCATGGAGGTCGGGTTCCACGAAAGAATCCTATGCAAAAAAGTGGAGCTAGATCCCGCGACTGCGGGAGCGAGCTTAAGTTGACGCCGCTGCGCACACGCGGGACTATGCCCGATGCGACTGGAAGCCTATGCTACCTTTCGTGACGACTCCGTTTTCGCTGATCGATATATCTCCTGGGGCAAAACCCTAGCTTAACCGTCGGGTTTCCTCTGCCTGGAGTCGAATTCGGGTCCAGGTTATTAATTTGCTGTATTTTCGCGCCATTTTCGTGAAAATCAGGGCTTGACCTTCATTGAGTAAGGGATACGAAAGCAGAACCTTATTAAACGCAAAGGGCGAGCGTCATGGGTGAAGCGGTTATCGTTTCCTCGTCTGCGAGCCCATCAAAACACATACTGCCACAAATCGGATCTGCTAAATTTCGGCAACGAAATGAACGGTTTTCGACGCGGGCAGACACTACACTATCCCAGAATTTCCCACATTCCCACTAATTACCCTTAGATAATAGACTTTCGGCGTTCCCGAACGGTCTCGTATTACGCGTCTCTGCTTGATTCGAGTTTCGTCGTGTTAGCCGCATCGATGCAAAAACTCACAATTACCTATAACTAGAAACTACCTGGCTATGATCAAAAACAACCTATTAAGGCTGGCGCTTGCTGGCCTCCTAACCACAGGGCTTTACGTACAGGCTCAGGATGACGAAGTCATCGAGCTGTCGCCCTTCTCCGTCGATGCCGCGGATGACGTAGGCTACCGAGCCACCACTACATTGGCCGGTTCCCGTGTCCGTTCGAACATCGGCGACCTTGGCGCTTCAATCGCGGTCGTGACTGAGGAATTCATGGAAGATACCGGAGCTACCGACGGCGAGTCACTGCTCCAGTTCATTGGCAACGTCGAAGTCGGGGGAGTTCTTGGTAATTTCTCGAATTCAGACGGCGGCAATGGAACCGTTGAGTCCCGTGTCAATCCGCAGCGAAGTCAACGTGTTCGCGGTCTTGTTTCTGCGAACCTGACCCGCGATTATTTCCAAACGGACATTCCTTTCGATTCTTACAACACCGACCGTGTTGTTGTGAATCGTGGCCCGAACTCAATTTTGTTCGGTCTGGGATCTCCGGGGGGTGTAATCAATAATAACCTTAAGCGCGCTTACATCGGTCAAGATAACACCGAAGTTTCCATTCGTTTCGACCATCGTGGAACGTTGCGTGGCACATTCGATATCGGCCGTACGCTGATTGACGATCGCTTAGCGATTCGGGTTGCCGGACTTAGCGAGAAGCAGAAGTACAAGCAGAAGCCTGCAGTAACGGATGACACCCGGTTGTACATGGCGTGGGAGGCGACAATCTTCAAGAATGAGAATAGCAACTTCCTCGGCCGGACTTCATTGCGGGGTAGCTATGAAACGGGCGAGATTGACAGTAATCCACCTGACGTAATTCCTCCAACGGATTATTACTCTTCATGGTGGAATGGACTGGGGACGCAGGAAGAGATCAACTCGATACTCAGCGTTCCAGGAACGGACTTGGACGATATCGACAACGGAGCATTGACCCAGCAGAACGTCGCAGCGCTTCTTGACGCTGGGATCGAAACAATCCCATCTACTTTCACTGGGACGCGCGAAGAGTTCATAGCTCAGGAAGGTATGTTCATTCCTCGCACAACAGTAGACCGGTTCAAGAGAGGCGATCCACTGAAAAATGACCCGACTCAAGGGGGTCGACTAAACAGTGTGCAGGGAACGCCTTACTTTTTGTTTCCTGCGATCAATTTCAATTCGCCGAACGATCAAGTTCCGGGTTGGGACAATGACCCCCTACTTTCGGGTGCCCTCAATGGTTTCGGAATTCAGGGTATAATGGCTCGTTGGCGGCCAAGGGGATTCGCAACTCAGGATGTTCGCTGGTCTCGTGCGGCAACAGGGGGCACTGGCTTCTCTGCGAAGTCTATGAGAGATCGTAACGTATTCGACTACCACAATTATCTTTTCATGGGTACGACCAACGACATCGTTACAGATTTCGATCTAAATCAGGTCTTTTTGGTCCAGGAACTATTTAACGGGAATGCGGGTATCGAGCTTGCATTTGATACTCAAGAGCGAAAGCAAAAGGAGTTCACACCGTTTGATACTGGCGACCGGAAGGCAATACAGATCGATTTGAGCGAAAACCTCTCCCCAGGAGATTCTGATTTTGACGGGGTCGCTGATCGCTTGTTTAATGAGAATCTTGGTCGTCCGGTTATTCGATGGAACGACAACTTCGTTCGGAATCGCACCAACGAGCAGGACACGTTTCGTGCAACCGCCTTCGGTACATTGGATTTCGAAAAGTTTTCGAACAACGACTTGATCTCAAAGTTCCTAGGCAAGCACACGATCACGGGACTGTACGAGGATCGCGAAAATATTAATCTGCAACGTCAGATTCGCGGTTCCTGGTGGGCCGATAACAGCAAGTGGCCTGGTTCTGCGGAAATTTCTAATGGCCTAAGCGACAACTTCCGCCGTATTGTAAAGAGCCAGGTCTACTTAGGTCCTGATGTTCGGAACTTCACGAGTCCCGGGCAAGTTCGCATTGACGGATACTTGGATGTACCTTTCCCGAAGATTGGGGACGAGTACGGCATTTGGTACTTTGACAATAAAGAGAAGACTGATAAGCAAGCGATTTGGAGAATCATCGAGAACGAGGGCCCTGCCAGCTACAACAAGAGTAGGCTAGTTTCTGAGGCATACTCAGTGCAGAGCACGTTCCTAGACGGTCATGTCGTTGCTCTTTACGCTGAGCGTTCGGATACTCAGGATGCCTACTTGGCTCCTAATCCTGGTGGCTATGGTGCCGCTGGTCCTGACGGAGCCCTTCGTTTGGATTTGGAAGGCACGAATGAGGTGGACGGAACGTACAATGCGGATCTCCTCTACTTCAACGCTACGCCGGACAGTATAAACACAGGCGATACGAGTACGAAGAGCTTGGTAGTAAAGTTCCCAGAAGAATACCTTTTCGAATTGCCATTTGGAATGGACCTTCAAGCTCACTACTACGAAGCGGATAGCTTTCAGCCTGCAGGCGTATCTGTTAACCTGCTAAACCAGCCTTTACCGCCGCCATTGGGGGTTACTGAGGAAAAAGGTTTTCAGGTTACGATGTTAGATGGTCGTCTGGCTATAAGGTACAACGAATTCACGACTGCCCTTAACAACGATCGGACAAACCTAAACGGTGGTTTAGCCAACATCGGCAATCGGATAGGGTTCTACCTTGATAGAATAACGTCGGCTCAGAACGATCCTTCGACGAACTTGTTCCCTGATGGTTATTCGCCTGATCCGAATGTGACTGGCGACTATGCTGACTTCTTCGCCAACAGGGGTAATTATACCACAGTTGATGCGGATGGAAACCCTGCTGGGCCTGGGGATAGTGATGCGGCGAAAAAGCCTGACACATCTCCAGACAATCGTCAGCGGCTTACAGGAACGGGAGCTGACCTCATCGGCGTTAAATCATGGGATGAATACTACAAAGCAATCCAAGACGCCGTAATTCCCGAGCTTCAAGCTATTCGCAACCATCGCGTTGAGACTCTTGAGAGTGGTGAAACTGTCGATCTTTCTGATCCACAACCAGGGCTGAACTCAACCCGGGATTTCGTATCTGAGGGAACTGAAGTAGACATCGTTGGGCAGGTAACGAGAAACCTGACAATATCGGCGAATGTTGCTCAGCAGACGACTGTTACATCTAACACCGGACCGGTTGCAGTACCTCTGGCATTCGAGCAAGCAGAGCGCTTGAAGCGTCCGATTGGCCCCGACGGCTATAGCTTGTGGGACCTGCGTGGTTCGCCATTCCAGCGAGAGTCGGACCAAATTGGGCAGCGTTTTCAGAATAACGCACTCAATAGAATCATCCTAGCTAAGTCCTTAGACGGAACTCAGTTGCCAGAACAACGCGAGTGGCGTGTCAATGTAACAGCGCGCTACGACTTCCTGGATGGTCCATTGAAGGGCTTCCAAGTTGGTGGTAGTTTGCGCTACCAAGATGCGATAGCTGGCGGCTACCCGAACGTCCTAGACGAAGACGGCAACGTGCTTCCGGACGTAACGAAGCCATGGATGGGACCTGACTCCACAGACGGAGACCTGTTCCTTCGTTACCGTAGGCCAATAATGAACAATCGTGTGGACTGGAGTGTTCAGTTCAATGCACGTAACGTTTACAGAAGCAGCGGTGACAGGGATATTCCAATCGAGTTCAATCCGGACGGTGCGGTTACGTACGTACGTGTTCCTGTGGAGCAGATGTACTTCCTGACCAACACCTTCAGTTTCTAATCGAGCTGTAGGGAAACTAAGATTACAAAATTTCAAGGCCCTCGCTTAGCAGCGAGGGCCTTTTTTACATAGCGCTTTCCAGTTTGAGAACCGCTTAATGCCGCGATAGAGACCAATCGCTTACCGTGGCATAAAGCTGCACCTGCAAGAAAAGGGAGATTTGAGGATAGCTTTTTCCAACCGCAGATCGTGCAGATAGCACGGATGGGAAGTTCAAGATAGGGTCGTTCTATTTTTCGCGTCTTATACGTGGTTAGCGTGCAAAAAATTATGGTTAAAAGTAATGCCGGCATCCATGCATATGTCCGGATCGGCAATACAAAAATCCACGGGCCATCCATCATCCCAGGTTGATGGGACTTTGCCTGTTGCGACTGGAAGCATGTGTTACTTTACTTATCGCATTCGCGGCATCTTATTTGCCGAACCAGCAGTCAAGGTAGGGACATCCTAGTACCGCAGTTGCCGGAACGGTGACAAATTCTCGATCAATTCCGCTTCAACAAAGGCACAGTGATTGTTGCGCAGTGGATGTAACCAAGATCGGATACCATGGAGTCGCAATTGATCCAATGTACTTTCGCTTTCGGCCAGGCGGACTTGTATGCCTTTTCGGCTTCAGCTTCCCACTTCTTCAAGAGAGCGCTTTCGTTTGCATCTTTCGAGGTGAATTTTGGAACCATAAATGCCTGCTTCCCATCTGAAGTGTGGAGAAAAACGCTGTTGATAAAGGAGCGGTAGCGGGTGCCCGGTTCCGAGTAGCGGTCAATGTAGGGCTCGAGTCCTAGTTGACCGAAGTGCCTAAGAACTGAGTCAAAAGACCTGAATGAACTGAAGTCGGCATTGGGCAGCTCATTTTTGATGTCAGTTAGAACCTGTTTCTCAAGGTCAGTGAATTGGGTACTCGACAATCGATTGATCATGTCGGATTCCTCTAGGCCCTTTTCTACGGCGTATGCTTTCACGAAAGCTTGCTTTGCCTCGGCCACGATTTCCTCTCTGTTTTTGAACAAAATCGGGGGCATGGGCGCTTTCAGGATTTTGTAATCAGGAAAGTGTTCACGCAAATAGCGCTCATTCTTGTCGATAGCCCAATGGGCTTTGCGTATCAGATCGGCGTGGTAAGGATTAACCGCCTTATTAGACGCATCCTGGAAATCAGGCAGGAGAATGGTATCCGCATCTAGGAACTTAACGATCATATCGAGGTGCGGCACCGTTCTTCCTGGGAGGGCCTCAAGAATGTGTAGTTCCTTGGCCCCAAAGTAGCGTTGAAAAATCGATTCCAATTCGGATCGATTGCCGCCGTTGCGAACTAGTGTTTGTCGAGATATAAAGACATTGCCCTGACCATCGCTAATGAAATCTCCCCCATCCATAGAAACGGGTGGGCGGACGATATCGACGGAAATATCAAACTCCGTTTGCAGGGTGGCGGCCACTTCGGAAGGCAGGGCATCTCCATGTAGATCGAAGAGGTCGCGGAGAGGCTCTAGGGGTTCCTCAGTATGCAGCGTCTTCTCCTGGAGTGGCTTCATCATGTTTCGGTAGATGGGATCAAGGGTCACCAATTGGCGATTGGCTCGAAATCCGAAGATAGGCCCGAAGTCTCGGGACCAACGCAGCACCCTTCGCGAGTCGACAAACTGTGTTTTCTCGAGGATCGATTCGATTCTCGGGTGATTGCTGAGCAGGGATAGGAAATGGGCGTATTGCTTGTGCTCCTCCTGATCGCCAAAGACGTAAATGGGCAAGTAGTTGTGGGCGACGTCTAGGATGCTGGCGAAATTACGGGCAATCTCTAGATCCTCCATGGCTTCAGTGAAAGAGAGGCTGAGGATTAGGGCTTCTTGCGGCTCCCATTCGTTCGCTAATCGGAAAAGTTCGATGGGAGGCGTAATCTGGAAATGGGCATCCGCTCTGGGGGCACCGAAGGCGGTTTGAGGCGATTGAGTTTCAAGATTCGGGCTACCGGTATCGGAGCATCCGGAAAGGACTAGGAGGATAGCGATTGCTGTAGCGGTAGGGAGAGCGACCAGACTAAGGGGCAATGCCTTAATTGAATTATTGGCCGTTGAGTCCGTTTTCATAGATGATCGCTGGAAATTTACGAGATGCCCTGATTCTACGTCGACCCTGATGATTGCAAGCGAGATTTCCATTCGGGCATGGGATGGCCTCGAGTCGGGTCGCTGCAAGCAGCGACATGACCAACCGTCTCCGCCTGCTTGGTGGACATACGCCGAGTCGTAGCAAGAGCCCAATTACACAGATATCAAACGGATGAGTTGCTGGATGTTTGGACTGCTCGATCTTTCGGGTGTTTAGTAGAAAGTCATATTTCCCCTAGTTGTGATACGCTAGCGATAGTGGAATCTACTGTAGACGCGGTCGTTGATCGTGCCCAAAAAAATTATAAGGTCATGACTGTCAGAAGGAGCACAGGCATCCTGCCTGTGACCGATGGGAAAAATACAGGTCAGCCGTCGCCCCGCGTTGACGGGACTATGCCCGGTGCGATTGGAAGCCTGTGCTACTTAATCGCCTCCGCTTTGAACAATCTTTTGCGGTAAGCTCTGGGGGATTCGCCGATGGCGTTGCTGAAGAAGCGGGAAAAGGCGGATAAGGTGGTGAAACCTAGCTGGAAGGCGATATCAGTCAGGCTGAGATTGGGGTTCTGCAGATAGAGAATGGCTTGATGGGCTCGATAGTTTTTCAGGTAGGCGCCCAGACTGATATTGAAGTGGCGCCGAAAGTGGGCCCTTAGATTCGATTCCGACATGTGCAAGGCTTCAGCGATTTCGGATACGCTTTGAAGGCTATCGGAGTTTTGGGAGAGGTATTCCTGTATGGCGTTTATCAATTCGGTTGAAGCTTGCTGGGCGGAGCCCTGACTGGCGATTTCCGCTTTGGGACCTCCACGAAGGCTCTCGCGAAGGTGATTGATCAATGACGCGGATTTTAGGATGAGACGACGATTGGTCCGAGGCGAATCCTTTCCCTGGTAGTTCTCGAGGATGTTGTTCAACTGCTCAATAGTTGACGCATCCAGATCGATGATGCGATTTCGGAATGACTCCATAACCACAGGGTTTTGTAATTCGAAGGTTAGGATGAGCCAAACGATGTTCGGATCAGAAAGCTCTGAATAGTAGTGGAATTGGTAGGGGAAGATAACAAAGCCTTGCTCGGGTTTGATACGCCATTGGATGCCGTCTACGGTAACGCTCCCCTCGGTCATGAGATTGAAAACGAGTACAAACCGATGATGAGGATAGGAGTCGAAACTGCGACGCTGGAGCTCGTGGGAAGTTCGCCTCGAGAAAAGGATGAGGTTGCTAGGAATGCAGACATCGGCGGACGATCGCCCTTTGAAGTAGTCTTCAGGAGGTCCGAGCTCGAGGGCGTTCTGTAGAAGAGGAAGGCGCACTTGGATGCAGATAATTGACGAAACTGCAAAGAATTGAGCAAACAATGGAAAGTTTTTGCCATATGAACAATGGTATAGTTTTTATTTATAGCAGAGGACGCCGAGATCGCGGAGGAGGTATGATGGTAGGGCTGACTGTCCCTAGTCAGCCGAATCGGATGGTTTAGGCGGCTGCTTGGGGACAAGCAGCCCTACCTCTTGTAGAAATAGGTATTATGAGAAATTATTTCGGTTCAACGAAGCTTGTAGATTCTGTAACCTCTAGAATCCAGTAACGGATACTCCAAACAATGGCACGAGAAGAAGAACAGTTTGAACGGATCCCCACGAAAATATGCCCCAGTTCCGATGAAGCGGCTAAGACCGTCGCTGCTGAAATCGCGACCTTGATTCGAGAGCGAGCGGAGTCAGGCAAGAACGTAGTCTTGGGCCTGGCGACGGGCTCGACTCCGGTCCCCGTTTATCGTGAACTAGTGAGGCTTCACAAAGAGGAAGGACTTTCTTTCCGCAACGTGATTACCTTCAATTTGGACGAATACTTCGGTCTCAATGACGATCACCCGGAGAGCTATCATCATTTCATGTGGGAGCGGCTTTTCAAGCATGTCGACATTCCCAAGGACAATGTCCACGTTCCCTCCGGCACGGTTGATCGCTCGGCGGTTTACGAATACTGCCAATCCTACGAGCAAGCCATCGAAGAGGCGGGTGGGCTCGACTATCAGATTCTCGGGATTGGCCGCACGGGCCATATCGGTTTCAACGAACCCGGATCTACGCGCGATTCGCTGACTCGTCTAGTTACTTTGGATGCCTTGACGCGTTTGGATGCGGCCCGCGATTTCTTGGGGGAAGCCAATGTTCCTCTCTACGCTATTACGATGGGTGTGGGCACGATCTTGAAGGCTCGCAAGCTCGTATTGATGGCCTGGGGACAGTCGAAGGCTGGGGTTGTTCGAGATGCCGTGGAAGGCGTGCCCGATGAGAATCTGCCTGCCAGTCTGCTGCAGGGCCATCCGGATGTTCGTTTCTTTATCGATCCAACCGCATCCGAAGAGTTGATACGGATACGCTTGCCCTGGCTGGTAGGCCCCGTCGATTGGACGCCGCGCTTGATTCGCAAGGCGATTTTGTGGCTTTCCGATACTGTCAAGAAACCGATCCTGAAGCTGCAGGAATCCGACTATAATGAGAATGGGTTAGGCGAATTGCTCATCGATTCCGGTCCGGCTTACGACCTGAACATAAAGGTATTCAACCAGACCCAGCACACTATTACAGGCTGGCCAGGCGGAAAGCCTAATGCTGACGACAGCAATCGTCCCGAGCGGGCCAAACCCTTCCCTAAGCGCGTCTTGGTTCTAGGCTCGGAACCGCATGAAGACATCCTCTGTATGGGCGGTACGGTGCACCGTCTGGCGAACCAAGGATCGGAGGTCACTTTGGCTTATCTTACTTCGGGCAACCTGGCGGTACCGGACAATTTGACCAAGCAAACCTTGGCTCTAATGGCTGAGCTAGAGGAAGAGATGGATTTCAAGAAAGGGGATGGGCTCAGTTTGGGTCAGTTCGCGGAAGTGATTCTCAAAAGCTTCGAAGACGTGGGAGACTCGGATCAGGACTCGGATGCCGTGCGGCGGATCAAGAGTTTCGTGCGACGGAACGAGGCCCGGGACGCAGCCAAGATCTTGAAGATCGATCGTGACCAGCAAACCTTTCTCGATCTGCCATTCTACGAAAAGGGTCGCTACCGGAATTTCTTTCCTGCCGATGAGGATGTAGACACGCTTTCAGCTTTGCTGGAGTCGGTGAAGCCTCACCAAGTATACGTAAGCGGCGGTTTAGCGGACCCCGGGTCGGTTTCTGGTGTTTGCTACCGGGTTTTTCAACGCGCCATGAAGCGCGTAAGCGGTGAGGGATGGGTAAAAGATTGCCGTATTTGGAGCTATCGAGGGGTGGGACAGGAATGGCCACTCAACGAGATCGATATGGCGGTGCCACTTAGCCCTGGGGAACTGGCATCCAAGATCGAGGCTAGCTTCCAGTATCGATCGCAACGGAGCCAATTTCCGTTCCGGGCGTCGTCGCATCGCGAGATTTGGCAGGAAACGGATGATATTAATCGCTCGACTGCGGAGGCTTACGACGCTGTCGGCATGGCGGAGTACGAAGCCATCGAGGCCTTTAAAGAAATCTCCATTGCGGCGTTGCAAGGCGCCTAGGAATTCGGAAGGTTGCCAGAGTGTCCCCCTTTCATAACCCCGAGTCCGATATCTGGCTGAGTGATGGCCTGGATTTAGAGGCGTCTTTGAGGAGAACGACCCATCTGGGCATTGGCGCTCACCAAGATGATTTGGAGTTCATGGCTTACGAGGGAATCTCCGCCTGCTATCGGCAGAGTAATCTCTGGTTCTCCGGCGTTACTGTGACCGATGGGCGCGGCAGTTCTCGAAAAGGGCCGTTCGCGAGCTATACAAACGAGCAGATTCGGGATGTTCGGCGTCAAGAACAGAGGGATGCAGCGGGAATCGGAGGTTATTCGGCTCAAATCCAGCTGGATTATCCCAGTTCCGAGATTAAGGGAGACAGGCGATCGAATGTCGTCGATGATCTGGTTTACATTCTTGAGCGAATGCGTCCGAAGGTCGTCTATCTGCACCAACCGGCGGACAAGCACGATAGCCACGTGGCCACGCTGGCTTGCTGCATCGCGGCGTTGCGTCGCGTAGCCGGTCAGCACCTGCCAGACCGGATCATTGGTTGCGAAGTTTGGCGGAGCCTCGATTGGCTGGCGGATAAGGATAAGATCGCCATGGTCTGCGATGGCCATCCGGAAGTGATGCGTTCGCTGTTCGCGGTCTACAGGTCGCAGATTGAAGGAGGCAAACGGTACGATCTTGCCGTGGAAGGGCGTCGCCGATCCAATGCTACTATGTTCGATTCGCACGGATCTGATGAATATGAGTCTCTGGCCTGGGGAGTGGATCTGAAACCTTTGGTAGAGCAACCAGACCTATCGATGGAATCGTTTATCCTAGAGAAAATTTCCGATTTCTCGAACGATGTTCGAGGTCGTATCCAAAAATTTGCTATATGAGTGATCAAGATGGAAACTTGAAGGGCATCCTAGTGGGATGCGGATTCATGGGTGGCATGCACGCCCAGATATACAACATACTCGAAGGTGTGGATCTAGTTGCCGCAGTGGATAAACGAGTGGAGGAGTCCCAAGAGAAATTGGATCGGCTGGGATGCCAGGCCAAAGTGTATGCCACCTTGGATGAGGCTATGGAGCAGGCTCAATGCGATTTCGTCGACGTCTGTCTGCCGACTCATTTGCATGAAGCTTTTTCCATCAAAGCCTTGGATGCGGGCAAAGCTCTCTTTTGCGAGAAGCCTTTGGCTCTAACAGGAGAGAAGGCTGATCGGATAATCGAAGCGGCCAAACGGAATGACGCCATTGCTCAAGTGGGGCATTGCTTGCGATTCTGGCCGGAGTACCAAAAGCTCATGGAGTACCATTCCAGTGGGGAAGGAGGCAAACTGCTAAGCTTGAGTTTCGTGAGGCGGGGCGCTCGACCGAATTTCGGAATCGACGATTGGTTTAACGATGAAAGCCTATCTGGTGGCGCAGCATTGGATCTGCATATCCATGATTCGGATATCATGTTGGCTATGCTAGGTCAACCGAAAGCGATTCATAGCAAGGTGACCCGCGACTACAGTGGTCCGTCTCACATTTATAGCCTATTTGAATACGATTCGCTGATTGTTAGTTCTGAAGGCGGCTTCAACTATCCGGCGAAATGGGGATTTCAAATGGCGTTTCAGGCGGTTTTTGAAAAAGCGGTGCTCGATTTTGATTCGACTAATGGAAAGGGCCTCATCATCTGCCAAGGCGACGAAGAGCCAGCGCAAATGGAAGTACCCAAGCCCGACACCGGCAGCTCGCAAAGCGGGGAGGGAAATGTTTCAGACTTGGGCGGCTATTTTAACGAGCTTCAGTATTTCACCAACTGCTTGAAGACTGGGAATAAACCAGAGGTCGCCACCTTAGAGGAGGCCCGAGATGCGGTGTCTATGGCATTGAGAGAGGTGGCTATTGCGGATGGAAAAAGCGGTTGATATGGGATGTCTGTTTGAAAAGGTAGGGAGGATTGTCTCAGTCCTCCGTTTTGATGAAAAGCTGTCTGAAGTGGTAGGGCTGCTTGTCCCCAAGCAGCCGATAGATCTCGATACTGACTGCGGCTGCTTGGGGACAAGCAGCCCTACCTGGTCGCTCGGAGATAGACCGCTACCATGGATGAAATGGATCAATACGATCGGAGGAGCGAGCCGCTCCTCCCTACCTA
>NZNM01000090.1 GCA_002694885.1 Opitutaceae bacterium
ACTCGTCGATCACGTTGAGCATTGGAAGCTTGCCTCCGCGCATCGTGGTGTCGTGAACGAAGTCCCAGGTCCAGACGTGATTGCGATGCCTCGCCTTGGTCGGAAGGCCCGTAGAGGGGCCTCGACGCCTTCGCCTAGGCTTCTTGGCCGGAACGGCCAGCCCCAGCTCTCGACGAACCCGCTGAACCATGCGAGCTCCGACCGACCAGCCCTCCCGCTTAAGAAGCCGAGCGATCTTCGGGTACCCCATCTCCGGATATTGGTTGGAGACCCGGCGAACCGCGGACTTCAGCTTCGAAAGCCATGCGTTCGGCTGCTTCGCCCGATAGGCGAACGTGCTGCGATGCAGCCCGAAGTGGCGGCAAGCCGCCCGCCCTGTGCAGCGTCCCCCGGACACGAACTCTTCGGCGATCTGCCGCCTGCGCCCGGGGCTCACAGCTTTTTTTCCAGGGCCTCCTTCAACAGCTCTTTGCCAAGCATCTCGTCGGCGAGCATGCGCTTGAGACGAGCGTTCTCCTTTTGCAGTTCCTTGAGCTGCTTGGCCTGATCGACCTCCATCATGCCGAACTCGCGCTTCCAGCGATGGAAGGTCTGCTCGCTTATCTGCTGTTCCCGGCACACGTCCAGGATCATCATCCAGGGTTTTGTCCTCAATGGCCCGGGTCAAACGGATGTTATCGTTCGAGGGGTCGGACCAGGCCTTGAAGATCGAGGAGTTTCGAATTTCCTCACGAATCCGAGAATCGAAGTTTATAATTCCTTAGGCTTCCTGACCAGCAACGAAGCCTGGGGCTCGAATACCAACTTGGATCTGCTCCGCGATGAAATGAGTCGCGTTGGCGCCTTCGCCCTTGATGAAGGCTCCGATGATGCCGCACTATTGTTATCGCTGGATCCCGGTCTCTATACAGTTCAACTCAAGGGGGTTGATGGCGAAACGGGAGTGGGTCTTATAGAGCTATACGATGCCGATGCAGAGAATCGAGTAAACCTAGCCAATCTATCATCCCGAAACCTTGTGGGAACTGGTGAAGAGCAATTGATTCTAGGGTTCGTCGTGAGTGGCGAAGTGCCTAAAAAGGTGCTGATCCGTGCCTCTGGTCCAGCTCTTGAGAGTCTGGGAGTTTCCAACTTCCTTGCTGATCCTATGCTCACGGTGTTCAGTGGCCAAACGCCAATAGCCACCAATGACAATTGGGAAGACAATCCTAACGACATTGCTGCTCTTAGCGGTGAAGCTGGAACTGAGGCCTATCCTGCTGGCAGTAAAGACGCGGCCGTGGTGTTATGGCTCGAACCCGGGATCTACGCTGCCCTGGTATCGGGTGTTGATGAGAGTACCGGAATCGGATTGGTCGAGGTATTCGAGCTTGAGTAGTTCTGTTTGAGATACGATAGAGGTTTTTAGCCAGATTGATAGCCCCTGACTTTGGGGGCTATTTTCTCATATGAACTCCAGTCGTTTTTCTTTAGAACCCTTGGAATTCAAGGGCGGCTCTTTCAAAGGGCTTGCAAAAAGGATTCGGGCGAGAATGAGCGGGGCAATCGTTTGAGCGAATTGCCATCTCCATCCAGGATGATTAGGTTGGGAAATCCTCTCACTTCGTACCGTTTCATAAAGGCTTTTCCCTCTTCGGAATCGAACTCGACCCTTGCGTAGTGATAGTCGTTTTCGATTTTCTGAACCACGGCCTCTTTCGACAGAACCTCATAGTCCAAGCGTCGGCACGAAGGGCACCAGATAGCAGACAAGTTGGCGAGGACAGGTTTGCCTGACTTTGCCAAGCGGGCGAGGGCTTCATCCAAAGCCAAAACGTTCAATCCAGTTGATTCGATGGCCTTTTGTCCGAGGTGAGCTTGGTACTTTAGGTTCCCGTAATAGGCGAACCCAACTATGGCCACAAGGATGACGACTGTTTTGATGATAGCGGAAAGCGGTTTCTTCATGCTCTTGGGTTGAACGAATGGCGTGGATTGTCGGTTGCATGCGACATGGGGACCGGGGTAATCCAGCGAACTGGAATACTAGTCATCGCTTTCAAATTCAGCGCAGCAGAAACCGTAGATTGAGTAGCAATTGTCGCAATACTCAGGAAAGTCAGAAGTATGCGGAATGGGCGCTAGGCAACGTTGGCAGCAAGATTGCCGCGTCTCATCGATAAGCTCGCTAGCGGACTGTGTAGATTGCGATTGGCAATTGGAATCGGGTATCATGGGCAGTCTCCAATTTAGGATACGGTCATTGCCAGTGGACGATTTTGACACAGTGAATATCGTACAAGCTTGAAAGCGGTCCTGATTTGATCAGCGTAACAGGTCGCCTTACTGAAAACAACCATGTCACTACTTTCAATCAAGGGTCTTGTGAAACGGTATCCGAGCGACTCAGGCGCTCAGATAGACGTGGTACGCATTCCCTCATTGCTGGTGGAGCCTGGCGAACAAATATTGCTGCAGGGAGAGAGCGGTTCGGGAAAGTCGACCTTGCTAAACTTGATAGCGGGAATCGTCGTCGCTGACGAAGGGGAGATCGTTTTGAGCGGCGAGAACATCTGCGCTCTTTCCGAATCCGAAAGAGATGCCCACCGGGCTCGTTCCCTAGGTTATGTATTTCAGAATTTCAATCTTCTCAATGGGTACACCAGCTTGGAGAATGTAGAATTGGGAATGAGCTTCGGCTCGGGAGTAGATCGCTCCTACGCCAAAAACCTCTTGGATAGGGTCGGGCTGGGAAATCGCCAAAGCTATAGGCCCGAGCAGTTGTCGCAGGGGCAAAAGCAGCGAGTCGCCGTGGCCCGGGCTCTAGCCAATCGACCCAAGCTCGTGCTTGCTGACGAGCCGACCGGCAATTTGGATCCTACTAATGCGAAGCTCTCACTAGAGCTGATTCAATCGCTATGCAGCGAGAATGGGGCCGCTCTGATTTTGGTCAGTCATGACCCAGGTTTGGATGATAAATTCGAACGAACGCTTGAGCTGGCGGAGCTCAACCAAGCCGGAATGGCGGGAGCGGAAGGGCGGAGTGCATGAGAGCTTACGAGATAGCTTTCCGGGGTATTTGCCAGCGCCGTGTATCGAGCCTGATAACGATTGGGGCCGTGGCGTTGGCGTGCAGCATGCTAATGCTCGTTTGGGCGTTTAAAAAAGAGGCAGAGCGGTCGTTTGCCGGAGCAAACGGAGGATTCGACGCTGTTCTGGGCCCGAGGGGATCGAAGCTTCAAATAGTTCTCAACGGGCTCTACCATCTGGATGAGTCGCCGGGCTTGATGAAATGGGACGACTACGAGCAGATTGCCAGGTTTCCGGCGATTGAGGCAGCTTATCCCATCGCTGTGGGGGATAATTATCGTGGATATCGATTGGTGGGCACGGTCCCCGAGTATTTGCAGAATCATTACTATATCGATAGTAAGCAGTTTGAATTGCAACCGGGGGGCGAGCTGTTTGCAGATGAATCCATGCTGGCGGTAGCGGGCAGCTTGGTTGCCCGGCGACTAGGTATTGGAGTTGGTGATACATTTCAGCCTTATCATGGACTCATTTTCAATGAAAACGCTATACACGAGGAAGTCTATACGGTTTCTGGGGTTCTAGAGCCCACCGGAACGCCGGCTGACCGAGTTATTTGGATACCGATCAGGGGGATCCAAACTATGAGTGGACACAACCCCGCCGCGGCGAGCGATATCAGCGCGGTTCTGCTTAAGTTCAAACAGGGAGCGAATATGGCCGGCTTCCAATTAGATATGCTGTACAATAAACAGGGCAACCGACTGACCTTGGCTTGGCCTGCCAACCGAACGATCATCCAGTTTTTCGACAAGATCAGCTGGATCGACAAAGCCTTGCAGGCCATGGCTGCGTTGGTGGCAGTCGTTGCTGGCGGATCGATCTTGGCTATCCTGTACAATGCCATGAATGAACGAAGGCGGGATATCGCTGTCTTAAGGGCCCTAGGAGCCAAGAAGATGACGGTATTTTCTATATCATTACTGGAAGCAATGGGAATGACTTTCGCGGGAGTAGTTGCTGGTTTCGCCGTCTACGCAGTATTCGGTTTCGCTGTCGGGGAAGTCGTGCAACGGGAGACTGGGGTTGCTCTTAATCCATTCAGCGGAAATGCGGCCATGATTTGGGCCCCTGTTGGCATGCTGGGCATAGGATTCTTGTCAGGATTGGTCCCATCGATTAAAGCTTACAAAACGGAGGTATCGAAAAACTTATTATGAATCGTGCGGATATAATTCTGAAATCGGGAATCTTTCTGGTCGGCTTATTGGCGGGAGGCCTACTGGTCGGCTGTTCAGGCGATCACAGCCACTCAGAGGAATCGGGGCATGGCCATTACCACGCGGCTCCGCATGGTGGATCTCTAGTTATGTTAGGAGATCATTTTGCCCAGCTGGAACTGGTTGCGGGGCAAAATCCAGGAGAATGGAGTATTTACGTTCTAGATGGGGGAGCGGAGCGTTTTGTCAGAATCGAGCAAAGCCAGGTCTCCGTTACGATGGATGGGCAAGATGTTGTTTTTCAAGCGGTAGAGAATGCGGCAACGGGCGAGTCTGTGGGCGACACTTCCCAGTTTTCCGCTTCTGTTCAGGGTCTAGGCAAAGACGATGAGTTTCCTGTTATAATCGAAGAAATCGTCGTGAATCGCCAACCGTTTCTGATGATTGAGTTCGATTACCCAGAAGGGAAACATTGAGTTTGCTGGAAACTTTGCTACGGTCACCAGATCGTTTCGTTATATCCGTCATGAAAAAACTGATTATCTCAATCGCCACTATGGGCCTGCTGCTTGTAGGAAACAGCAGATTGTCTGCTGAGGAACTCACGATCAGTTTGACCGATTTGAGCGCCTTCGACTACCAGCCAGAAGTTCCGGATTCGAGCGATCGCGTTGTGCGAGCTAAAAAAGACTATTTGAGCGGCTTCATGCCTCAAGAGATTCTCGAGCTCGATAAGAAGAGCATATCGATAACCGGGTACATGATGCCGATCAAGTCGGACGGTCAAGTGGTCCAAGAGTTTCTCCTCGTTGCCAACACCATGGCTTGCTGCTACGGCGTCATGCCATCCTACAATGAGTTCATTTATGTGAAAATGACCGGCCCAGGAGCTATAGCGGTCGATAATGTTCCCATCACCCTCTATGGAAAGCTCTCCATTGAAGAAACGTGGGAGAACGGGTTTTTCAGCCACCTCTACTTTATTCGCGGTCAAAAGGTGGAGATCGGTGCTTTTTAGCTATATCTTTGAGCTCAACAAGGAAGGCTGAGCTCACTTAATCGATCGGCTTTATGCCCTTGCTCAGGCGTCAAGGATCCCAACGGCTCGCTTAGATCTGGTACGACGATCAAATCACCCGCAGGAGAGTTTCGATAGAAATCGAATTGCTTTTTAGTCCAAAAAGTGCCATCCCTATTAATATTGGCATTGGTCTTATCTTCTCGTGCCCATTATGAATTCCTCCTTCGACAGACGACGCTTCCTGAAAGCGATTGGCGTGTCGCTCGCCCTGCCGGTCCTGGAGTCTTTCCCGGCGGCATCCGCATCGCGACTTGTGAAGGCGCCAGCCAAAGCTAAGCGCCTGGTTTGCGTGGGAGCGAACCTCGGGTTACATGGACCGTCCTTGTTTCCTAGCGAGACTGGGGCTAATTGGAGTCTGACTCCGCTTACGCGCCCCTTGGTTCAGCACCGCGAGTCATTCTCGTTGTTTTCCGGTTTGGATCACCGAGCCAACAACGGGCACAACGAGTGGGACAATTACCTCTGCGGGCGGAAGGTAGGCGATGTTAGCTTGGACCAGATAGCTGCTGAAGCGATTGGCAAGGATACGCGACATGGTTCGCTTCAATTGAGCGCAGGTAAGGGGAGTTTCCGTCAAAAGATGGTCTACAATCGAGCTGGCGTGCCTCTGCCGATGATCGAGCGGCCGAGCGTCGTGTACCAAATGCTCTTTGGCATGCCGGACAACTTGGAGCGGACCGAATACTTGATAAAGAGCGGTCGAAGCTCTTTGGACAAGGTGACCGATGAGGCTAAAAGCCTGCGCGGTTGGGTTAGCGCAGCGGATCGGGAAAAGCTGGACGAGTACTTTAGTTCAGTTCGCGATCTTGAACAACGCATGCAGCGTCAATTGAAGGGACTCCGCGAACCCCGACCTGAGGTTGACTACAAGTTGCCAGCTTTCGACCCCATAGCTCCCACCCTCATGCTGGAAAATCAGGCTTTGATGTACGACTTGATGGCCTTAGCCTTGGAGACTGATTCCACCCGTGTCATCACGATGTTCCTGCCAGGGCTTGGTGAGGTTTTTACAATCAATGGCGAGACGCTCTCCGCGGGCTATCACGCGCTGTCGCACCACGGCAACAATGAGGGAATGATCGAAGACCTACTAAAAGTGGAGACGCAGCATATGCTCCTATTGTCTGGTTTCCTGGATCAGTTGAAGCGCAAGCGCGATATCGAGGGGCAGCCTTTGCTGGACTCGACGATCGTAATGTGGGGAGCAGGAATGGGCGATGCCAGTCGCCATTCCAATACGAATTTGCCGATCATTCTTGCGGGCGGCGGTTTCCAGCACGGTAAGCATCACGCATTCGATCGAAATGAGCCAGGCGCTCCATTGCTAGGAGACCTGTATGTTACCATGTTGCAGCAGCTCGGATTAGAGCAGGATCGCTTCTCAAATGCGACCCGCAATATGAATCAATACCTGGCGTAATCGATATGAAGTCGAAGGCAGGGCTGTTTTTCCGCGAGCAGCCGAGGTGGAGGTTACGACATTGGTCTATTTATTGTAGGGCCTTCGCTGGCGAAGCGCCGTATAAGAAAATTAGGATCTTCAAACGCGGCGCTTCGCCAGCGAAGGCCCTGAAGATTTTGGGGTTCCTTTCGAGTATCTTTTGGGTACAGGTGGTGCTTGGCAGCGACTTAGACCCCGTTCCCGCACCCACTTACGGATTTCTAGAAACTTACTGCCTCGATTGCCATGACGACTTCGAGCGCAAGGCCGAGATTAGTTTAGAAGCGCCACAGATCGATTGGAGCGATCATGAATCTCTGGAGCTCTGGGAACGGGTTATCAAGGTTTTGAATACGGGCGAAATGCCGCCAAAAAAAGAGCGACAGCCGTCGGCGAGCGAACGAGCGGCGATGGTGGAGTGGCTCGATGATCGTCTACTCGAGCATTCGCCGATTGGGGGGACGGCCCTACGCCGGCTCAACAAACGGGAATATCGAAGCAGTCTGAACGAGCTGTTCGAAATCGACTACACTTTGCCGGACAGTTTCCCTGAGGACAATCGCGCTCACGGCTTCGACAATCAGGGGGATGGTTTGACGCTGTCGGGTCCCCTGCTTGACTCGTATCGGAACGTGGCGAACGATCTTGCGGAAAAGCTCTTTCCCCCCGATCGCGAGCCAGTTGAAGCGAGCTCGTTCGAAGTCCCCGGCGAGGACTTTACCTATTCCTATTCTTCTGGCTCGTTGGTTGATGGGGCAATGCGTTCGGTTTCCAGTACCGACTCGATTGCCATGAGCGCGACTTGGCCCAGTCGCCATGAAGCTCCGTCAACGGGACGATACCGGATCGAACTTGGGCTGTCGGCCTTTAATCCGCCAGAGGGAGAGGATGTTCTGTGCCGGGTTTATGCGGTCGATTCTATACAAGCTCCTTCGCAGAATTCTAAAGAGCTACGCCAACTAGGCGAGTTCGCCATCCGGCACGACCAGCCCGAGCGCTACGTATTCGAGGCCTTGCTCGAAAAGGGTGAGACCATTGCCTTGCGCTACGCCAACGCGTCGTTGAAAGAAGATCGAGATCAGCTACCAGAGCATTTGCGGAAGGTGTTTTCGGAGGAACCAAAGCTTGCGGCGGCGTTTAAGGCGGCGGACGATATGGAAGTGGGGGACCGAAGAGGGACGGTCGAGCGCGGACGGTTGGGTTGGGAGCGTTTGAAAGCCCTTATGGAGTCCGATAGGCTGCCGGATGCCCCGCAGGGTGAGGCCTTGGATCGGCTCATCCCGGTAGTCGCCAAGAATCTAAGGTCGACCACAGAAACGCTGGCGTACATGCACTATGAGGAAGGACCTGCATTACAGACGCACGGCGCCTCGATTTACGGTCCAATTGAATTGGCAGACAGCAAACAGGATCGCTATTGGCAAGGGCGCTCGGCTCGTTTGATCGGCGAACGGGCGGGACGAACGGAAGCGGAGATTGTCGCTGACTTTGTTGATCGCTTTCTGCCCAAAGCGTTTCGCCGCTCCGTTCCAGAAGGACTGAAAGCGGAATATCGGGCCTTGGCCGAAGCGGAGATTGAACGTTCAGGCCGCTTGAATGACGGATTGCATTTGGCGCTTCGAACGGCACTGACATCGCCGCATTTTCTGTATCGAGGGTTTCGCGACGGAGAATTGGACGGATACGACCTGGCATCGCGTTTATCTTTTTTTCTCGCTAATCGTCCTCCGGACAGCCAGTTGATCCGAGTGGCTCGAGATGGATCGCTTCTGTCACCTGAAGTATTGCGGGGCCAGGCCAATCGCCTGATCGATTCGCGAAACGCTCGGGACTTCGTAAGCAGCTTTTTGGATCAGTGGCTGGACTTGGCAGCTTTGGAAGATCTCGTGCCGGACAGAACCTTATTTGAAAATCCGAGGCAATTCAACTACAGGGATGATGAGCGGAAGGCCTACATCGAAGAGCCGAAGCTTTTCTTTAAGGAAATGCTGGATACGAATCGCCCATTGGAGGACTTTATAGATCCGGATTTTACTTACACGATCGATTCGGTGTCCCAATACGTGTATGAGTTGCCGGTCGAAATGGGTGGCGAAAAGGGGAAGATGCGTCGCGTCACATTCGATCGAGGAGGCCGCTTTGGCGGCGTGCTAGGGATGGCGGGCGTGATGACCGCGACTGCCAATGGAGTGGATACGCAGCCGGTGGTTCGAGGGGTTTGGGCTTTGGAGAACATTTTGGGCAGTCCTCCGCCGGAACCGCCGGATGCCGTTCCCGCCTTGACTCCCGATACCAGCAAGGCGGTGACGCCACGTGAAATGCTGGCCGCCCACATGGCCGAGGAAAGCTGCTCGGCTTGCCACAAGAAAATCGATCCCGTCGGATTTGTATTGGAGTCCTTCGATCCGATCGGCCGTTGGAGGGAAACCTATCCCGCTCCGGGAGGAAAGAACAAGAATAGCGGGCGAGATCCATTACCGGTCGAGACGGATGGCGTTTTGCCAGACGGAACGGAACTGCGGGACGTGCGCGATCTGAAGGCCTACCTTGTGGACGATATTCGTCCTTTTGCAGAGTGCTTAAGCGAAAAGCTGCTTACTTATGCCACAGGTCGGGCAATGGGCTACAGCGATCGGAAACTCATCGCCCAAATCGTGGCGGAAAACGAAGCGAAAGATGGCGGTTTTCGAGATTTGCTGTTAGCTTTGATCGATTCAGAGAGCTTCAGAACGAAGTAGGCGGCGGCATGCCGTTGAATGGCGAATAGTGAATGTCGAGTAGTGAAGGCGCGAATCGGAAAAGTGATCAAGTGGATGGTTCTCCGGTTTGGTGTGGCTACCTTAGTGGTTCTGGGTTTCGGAGCGATGGAGGCTGCTCCTATTGAAGCGTTGCTTAAGACGTCAGTAGGTGAAATTCGGTTTGAGCTGTATCCAGACAAAGCCCCGGCTACGGTAAGGAACTTCTTGAAGTACGTCGATGGCGGACACTTTGAAGGGGGCAGCTTCTATCGAGTCGTTCGAATGGATAACCAGGAGCAGAATACGGTGAAGATTGAAGTGATTCAAGGAGGGCTGAGTGGCAAGACAGATGCGGTATCCTACGATCCGATACCTCTGGAGCGTATTAGGGGCTCAGGTTTCGACACATTGATGGAACCTTGTCTATGGCCAGGGCAGGCCCGAATACGGCCACTTCAGAGTTTTTTATCTGCATTAACGATCAGCCCAGTTTAGACTTCGGTGGAGAACGCAATCATGATGGACAAGGCTTCGCCGCTTTTGGAAGAGTTATAGAGGGCATGGATATCGTGCGAAAAATTCAAAGAATGAGTACCATTCCGCCGGACCCAGATAAGCTCGAATACACGAGTGGCCAGTATCTTGAAAAACCGGTCCGCTTTCTCTCCCTCAGAAGGAATTAGACAGCACCATGCATTCCAGGAAAATCGAGCCAGTTAAATGTATAAGGTTATACATTTAACTGGCCGAAAGGGGCTCAAGCCGGAGAGGGGATAAGTTCGCTGAAGAGTTTCAGTGGCGAGTTTTTTCGGCGGCTTGGATAGCAGCTAGCCGATTTTTCAGACGACTTGCGATTTCCGGATTCTGTTCGATTACGTTGGCAGCCTGGTAGGGATCGCTCTTCAGGTTATACAATTGTGCCTGCGGGGCGTCCGGCCTGACTCGGCCATGGGCCATGTCGCTGTTTTCTTGCCCAGCGAAATGCAAGGCAGGGTAGCCGCCGAAGCCATGGGTACCCACTTTGGGACTACTGAAGCCGCCTCCTGATTGAGCGGGAATGTACATCCAATCGCCATCCCGTAGCGATAGATGGGATTTCCGAAAGGCTGCCAAAACGAGATGATCCCGAATTTGCTTATCGGTCTCTCCGGTCAAGGCCGGCATGATGTCGTAGCTATCGGGACCTTCATCGTCATTTAATTCCTGGTCGGTCAAAGCTGCCATCGTGGCTAGCAAGTCGATATTGGATACGAGTTGATCGGAAACGGTTCCGGCAGGAATCTTTCCTGGCCAGCGCGCAATAAATGGCACGCGATGCCCGCCCTCCCAAGCATCGAACTTAAAGCCCAATAGCTCACCGTTTTGCTTGTGACCTTGTCGCCAAGCTTCTTGCCCCCCCATGTTGATCATCCCGCCATTATCGCTGGTGAAAATAACGAGCGTGTTTTCGGCAAGGCCTTCTTCATCGAGGGTACGGGTCACTTCACCAACAATCCAGTCGAGCTCATGAACGAAATCGCCGTACTTGCCGGCATCGCTGGTACCTTGGAATCGAGGATGAGGCGTGAAGGGGTGGTGAATATTGGTAGTGGCGAAATAAAGGAAAAATGGATCCTCCTTATTTTCCTTGATCCATGAAACCGCTTTGCTGGCCAAGGTAGTCCCCACGTAGGTATCGTCATACAAGGCATGGGCGGCTTCAGCGCCACCGATTTGATCGATGCCCATTTTCTCTTCGTGTACCGGTGTTTTGGCGACAGTGTCGAAGACGAAGGGATCGCCAGGATCGAGCCCGAATACGTAGTGGTTCTCGACATAGACGAATGGAGGATGGCTGTTGACGACCGGCATGCCGAAATAGTAGTCGAAACCGAGCTCCAGGGGTCCTGGCTTAAGGGTGCCGTTCCAGTTGGGAGAACCTTCACCAAAGCCGAGGTGCCATTTGCCAATGCATGCTGTGGCGTAGCCCGATCGTTTCATGATGTCGGCAACGGTGGTTTTATTTGGATCAACAATCAGGCCCACCTTTAGGAAAACAGGGGCCCAGTTGTCGCCGCGAAACGCATATTCCCCGGTCAAGAGACAGTAGCGTGAAGGAGTACAAACCGCGGAAGCCGAATGGGCATCGGTAAAACGGCGACCCTCTGCCGCAAGCTTATCGATATGGGGAGTGCGTACTTTAGTAGCGCCGTAGCAACCTGTGTCCCCGTAACCAAGATCGTCTGCGAAGATGACGATCACATTTGGCGGAGCAGCGGTGGTTGAATTTAGGACAAAGAAGTAAGAAGCAAGAAGGAGAAAGAGAGTTTTAGGGTGAATCTTCATGATGGTTTGTTTTAGAGAAGGGAGGAGCGGCTCGGTCTTCCTTGCCTTCGATTTGAGGGAGTTAGTTTCTGGATGGCGCGGTTCGTGGGTTAGTGATGCTCTTTTGCAGAAGCGCTTTCAGCTCTTTGACGACTTCTGGGCGTTGGTGATAGAGATTAGTGGTTTGGGAAAAATCGGCTTCCAAATCGTAGAGCTGTGCTGGCGGAGCGTCCGCTTTGAGTCTCCCATTTTCGATGTCGCTGTTGACGTGTTTAGTGAGGAGATGGGCTCCGGGACCTCCGCGTTCATAGTCGGTTTCCAGCTTGCCGCGAAAGCCACCGCTGCCCTGGGCTCCGATATAAACCCATTTGCCTTTGCGCAAGGTAAGGTGAGTTTTGCGGAGAGGGCTTAAAACCAAGTGGTCGCGTATTTGTTTTTTTGGGGAACCGGTAAGAGCAGGTAGAATATTGAAGCTATCAGGGCCCTCGTCGTCTTCGAGTTTTTGTTCGGTCAGAGCTGCCATCGTCGCAAGTAGATCGACGTTACTGACGAGTTGATCGGACACCGACCCAGCGGGAGTCTTGCCGGGCCAGCGGACGATGAAGGGAACGCGATGGCCGCCTTCCCAAGCGCCGAATTTAAAGCCCAATAGGTCGCCGTTCATCCGGTGTCCCTGTTTCCAGGAATCCTGTCCGCCTACGTTGAACATGCCACCATTGTCGCTGGTGAAGATAACGAGTGTGTTGTCGGCGATACCCTCCTCTTCCAGGGCATCCATTACTTCGCCAACAATCCAATCCAGCTCGTGGATGAAGTCGCCATAGCGTCCGGCCTGGCTCGTGCCTTGGAAGCGTGGCGCGGGCGTGAAGGGGTGGTGGATGTTGGTGGTAGAGAGATAGAGGAAGAATGGGCTGTGTTTGTTCGTCCGTATCCATTCGACGGATTTCTCGGTTAGTTTCGTGCCGACCTCATCATCCTTGTAGAGGGCGTGAGCGATGTCAGCGCCGCCAATGTCGTCGAACTTTCGCTTCTCAGGGTAGAATGGCGTATCGGCTCTTTGGCCGTATACGAAGGGATCTTCGGGAACGAGTCCGACGACGCGGTGGTTTTCGACATAGACGAAGGGCGGGTGGCTATTGACTACGGGAACGCCGAAGTAGTAGTCGAATCCGAGCTCGAGTGGCCCGGGTTTGAGATCGCCATTCCAATCGGGCGTTTCTTCACCGAAACCCAAGTGCCACTTGCCGATGCAAGCGGTTGCGTAGCCTGCCCGTTTCATGACATCAGCGACTGTTGTTTGGTCGGGGTCGATGATCAGACCTACCTTGAGGAATACAGGCGACCAATGGTCACCCCTAAAGGCGTATTCACCGGTGATGAGATTGTAGCGCGAAGGCGTGCATACTGCAGAGGCAGAGTGGCCATCCGTGAAACGACGTCCCTCGGCAGCCAGACGATCTATATTAGGCGTTTTTACGTGAGTGGCTCCGTAGCAGCCAACGTCGCCGTAGCCCAGATCGTCAGCGAAAATGACGACCACGTTCGGCGGGGTAGCGGCTGCTAATGCAAGAATTAAGAATGAAGAAGTAAAAAGGAGGTATAGGGCTATTCTGTGTAAGCTCATGGAGCGAGTAGCTGAGGTAAGGAGGTTCGGTTCGGTTTTCCGATCTGGGTAATATTTGGAGGCCCGTTTCGGCCCTCCCTACCTGTTTGATCAAGCAACATTATTTTTGGTTCGGGTAACTAGTTTCCAGATTTCGAAACGATCAACGAGCACACCCCCGAGAATGACCAGGGCGGTGATGACTTTGCTGAACGAGCTATCGTAGCCCAAGAGGTTGACCATATTTTGCAGGACAAGCAATACTGTAGTGCCCAGTATGATACCGATAACGGTGCCTTCGCCGCCTCTCAAACTGCAACCCCCAAGAACGGCTCCTGCTATCGCGTACAATTCGTAAAAATTCCCATGTATGGACGGAACGACATCCGCGGTATACAATGCGAAGAACAGAGCTGATACCGCTGCCAGAATGCTGCAGATGACATAGGCTAGCGCCATGATCATCTTTGTGTTGATACCCGAATAGCTCGCCGCTTGCTCGTTGCGGCCCAGAGCTAGCAAGTAGCGTCCGAAAACCGATAGGTGCAGTAGGTAGTAAACGATGGCGGATACGAAGAGAAAAGCGATGAACGCGGCTGGCAGCCCGAGAATCTCGCCTGTTAAAAGACTCTCCAAACCAGCTATTCCGAATTCGGCATCGTAGTAGCCAATGGCCGTATCATGTGTCATTGTCTGGGCTAGGCCTCGGTATCCAAGAAGACCGCACAAGGTCACGACAAAGGCTGGCATGCGAATCTTGGCGATGAGCCAACCATGAAACATGCCGACGATTGCGGAAAATGCTAGGAGTACAATGATAGCGGGCACCCAAGGCATTCCAGGAATCCAGGCATGCGACCCTGTCAGAAGAAAGAAGAAGACCGTGCCAAACAGAGCCATCAAAGAACCGACCGACAGATCGATTCCACCCGAAATAATGACCAGTCCCATTCCTAGACTGAAAATCCCATACATGCCCACTTGTCGGGAAAGGTTCTCGAGATTGCGAAGGGACAGAAATCGAGATTCGATCAGGCTTTGCAGAAAGCCGCTAGCCTCGGTATTCCTGGAAAAGAGGATCGTCCAGAAGGCGACGAAGAAGAGAACGAGGGCGAGACAGCCCTCCTTACGGTATCGATTCAAGTAGTGTGATAGTTTCGATTCCATGAAATTGTCTCATAGGCTAAGCGCTGGTAGCGAGGTCTTCGCGTACCGCCAACTGCATGATAGCTTCTTCCGAAAAGGCTTCCTTGTCCAGAATTCCGGCAATGCTTCCTTCGCGCATGACTGCTATGCGATGACTCATGCCCAACAGCTCCTCCATGTCGCTTGAGATCATCAGAATGGCGCAGCCCGTCTCTGCTAGTTTTGCGATCGACCTATAGATCTCCTCTCGAGCGCCCATATCGATTCCGCGCGTAGGTTCATCGAAAATCATCACTTTGGGCTTCAAGGTCATCCACTTGGCGAGGACGACCTTCTGCTGATTGCCGCCGCTGAGGTTCCCCACAACCAGTTCGGTGCTAGGAGCTTTTATGCCGAACTCGCGCAACCAAACTTCCGCATTTTCCTTTTCGGAAGCGAAATCGATGCTCAGATAGCGAGTGAATCGCTTCATTGAGTTCAAGGTCATGTTCTCCCGTATGCTCATCTCCAGGACAAGTCCACTGGATTTGCGGTCTTCAGGAGCGAGGAAGACTCCATTGGCAATACAACGGCTTACATCGCCGCGAGGAATCGATTGGCTCTCGACTTCAAAGAACCCAGAAGGAGAGTCGTCGACACCGAAAAGAGCTTGGGCCAATTCGGAACGTCCGGCTCCGACGAGACCGGCCATCCCCAGGATTTCTCCGGATTTGATTTCGAAGGTCGCTCCCCCATTAGGCCACTGCCGAGTGCTGAAATCCTTTACTGATAGAATGACGCTTTCAGCGGAAGGCTTGGTTTTTGGATACACTTCATCGAGCTCACGCCCAATCATCATGGAAATCATGGCGTTACGATTGATTTCCTCACGCTTAAGCCCTCCTGCGTTTCTTCCATCGCGAAGAGCTATTACGCGGTCGGCTATCGTTTCGATTTCCGCGAGTCTATGAGAGATGAAAATGATCGCCATTCCTTGATTACGAAGCTTTTGAGCCAGCCTTAATAACGTATCCGTTTCTTGGAGCGTCAAGCTTGAGGTCGGCTCGTCGAGGATAAGTATTTTGGCGTCCATGGACAAGGCCTTGGCGATTTCGACGAGCTGCTTCTGCCCGTTGGTGAGGAGGGCCACGGAAGTGAATGGATCGATGGGCAATCCGAGCGTTTCCAGTAGCGGTCGGGATAGATCGTGTAGACGTCTCTGGTCAATACAGCCGAAATGTTTTGGTTCGCGTCCCAAAAAGATGTTTCCCGCTATATCAATATTATCCAAAAGATTGAGTTCCTGGTGGACGAAACTGATTCCGAGTCGCTCGGCTGCTTTGGCGTCGTGAATGGCGACGCTCGATCCATCAAGTAGGATCTGCCCCGAGCTTGGCGGGAACATGCCGCCTAGAATATTCATAAGCGTCGATTTACCTGCACCGTTTTCGCCGATCAGGCCCAGAACCTCTCCTTTCTCCACCTCTAGCTCAACCTCGTCTAGCGCTTGGACGGGTCCGAATGACTTGGAGATTCGCTTAAGCTGGAGCAGGGACACGGTTTAAAAGGAAGAAGTAAGAAGGAGGAATGAAGAATGTTAGGCTACTCGGGTAGGGAGGACTGGCTCAGTCCTCCGATCGGGTTGATGAGGAGGACCGAGCCGGTCCTCCCTACCTCAGTTTGTTATCGACGCTTTCCAGGCGTCGCACTGGGCCTTGTAAGCGAGGCCCTCTCCTTTTCGGAGTACGCGAGTAGGGACGTGGATGATTCCATTGTCTGGAATGCCGGCTTCGCTGGGCGATTTTCCTTCGACGGTCAAATCGCGTAGCAATGCCATGGAATCGTACCCAAATGTATAGGGATCCTGGATCACCGTCCCGTATATTTCACCGGCATCGATGCCCTCGAGTGTTTTGGGTGATTCGTCGAAGGCTATGATTTTCACTTTTCCGATGAGTCCCGCTGCCCTGACAGCCTCTAGGCAGGCTGGCGGGTTATAGCCCCACAAGCCGACGAGTGCAGCGACGTCTGGGTGAGCGGTCAGTGTGTCTTCGGCGTTGGCACGAGCCTTGGATACGTCCCCTCCATCTGTTCTTAGGTCGATGATTTCGATTCCATGGCCGGCAACGGCTTCCTTAACGCCTTGAAAGCGCTCAATCGCGTTTTGCATATCCTTGATCCCCACGAAGACCATGATCTTTCCCCCGTTGGGAAGCGCTTCCACGACGAGTTCTCCGCATTTTCGCCCAGCTTCGATATTGTCAGTCCCAAGATAGCAGATACGATCGCTATCCGGTGAATCGCTATCGACGCAAATCAACGTAGAGTCTTCCGACCATTCGTTGATCATGCGTATCTGGTTTTTAGCGCTGGCGGGGCTGATAGCGATTCCTTCAGCTCCGGCTACTAGCAAGTCATCCACGATTTGCTTTTGCTTCGCCGTCGATCCGTCACCGGTGCGGAAAAGCACTTCGATGTCCCCGAATTCACGCTCCGCTGCCCGAGCACCCGCTTCCGCATAAGCCCAAAAATCGGCGGAAACATTGGTGATAAATGAAAGTTTCGCTTTTCTGTTTTCAGATTCGGTACCGGTAGGTCCACTACAGGAAACGAACAAGATGCTGATTAGGAATGGGATAGATTTCAATATACGCATGGGAAGAGTAAATTTAGTAGTGATATCCAGTTAGTGAGAGAATTGTAGCAGGGTCGCAAACATTCAGGCGAGAATTTCGGGGATAATCTCCCCATGAACATCGGTCAATCGTATGTCCCGACCACTAAAGCGGTAAGTCAGTTTCGTGTGATCGATGCCGAGAAGGTGCAGCATGTTCGCATGGAGGTCATGAACGGTCAGTTTGTTCTCCACGACACGGTAGCCGTATTCGTCAGTGGCCCCATAGATCGTGCCACCTTTAATGCCTCCTCCGGCCATCCATAGGCTGAATCCTTGCGGATTGTGGTCGCGGCCATTGGTTCCCTGCGCGAATGGGGTTCTTCCGAATTCGCCGCTGAACACGAGAAGGGTGGTATCGAGCAAGCCACGTGATTTCAGGTCTTTGATCAGAGCGGCGATTGGCTGATCCACTGCCATAGCGTTCTTCTGGTGGCCATCGATAAGGTTTTTATGCTGATCCCAACGGTCACCATTTCCCGGATTTATGGTCAGCTCGACGCATCGCACTCCCCGCTCAACTAAACGCCGGGCCATCAAGCATTGGGCTGCATACGCTCGAGTATTTTTATAAGGGGCATCGATTCCGTAGAGTTTTTTGGTAGTCTCCGTCTCTTTGGATAGGTCTGTGACATCGGGCACCTCCATCTGCATTCGGTAGGCGAGTTCGTAGTTCTGAATCGCAGATTCTATGGCTTCGGCGTGCGACAGCCGGGCTTCAAATTCGCCGTCCATTTCGTTCAGAAACTCTAGCTTCTTTTTCTGGATGGCTGCCGTCGTCTCTTGGTGAGACGTGTTATTCAGGGCTGGATTGCTGGAAAGGAAAATGGATCCTTGGTGATTGGCAGGTAGAAATCCGCTACCAAAACATTGCATGCCGCCTGATGGTACTTGTCCGCCGTGGATGACTACATAGCTCGGTAGATCTTGGCTAAGCGTGCCCAGTCCATAAGAGGCCCAGGCTCCCATACTTGGGCGGCCAGAGAGAACGTGGCCACTATGAAGGGCGTAGTTGGCGTTGGGATGATTGGGAGAAAACGCAGTCATGGAGCGAATGATACAAAGATCATCCGCACAGGATCCGATTTTGGGAAACAAATCGCTTATCGGGATACCGCTTTTCCCATATCGTTTGAATTCCCACGGGCTTTTCAGGAGATTGCCATTGTTGTTGAATACCGTCGCGTCTACCTGGAAGCGTGGAGGTTGCCCGTTTTCTTTGGCCAGTTGTGGCTTAGGGTCGAAACTATCCACCTGAGATACACCGCCGTCCATGTAGAGGAAGATAACGCTTTGGGCCTTGGGGGCGAAGTGGGGTGTTCTTGGATACAAGGGCGATTTCTTGGCAAGCAGATCCTGCTGCATGAGACCGGACAGTGCCAGCGTTCCAAAGCCCATGGAACTTTTCTGGAGAAACTCGCGCCGTGAAATCATGTTTTGGAATAGGGTAGGGAGGACCGGCTCGGTCCTCCTTTGTACGGATTCGGAGGACCGGGCCAGCCCTCCCTACCTAGGTTCTTCGCATGTCCGCTTTTAATACACATATATGAATTCCTTGCGGTTGTAGATAGTGTGACAGAGGTCCGCCCAGACTGCTAGATCATCTAAAGACGAGCCGTATTCCTTTGCGATTGTATCGAGAAACCGTTTGGCCCATTCGATTTCCTTATTGCTAGCGGGGCGGCTGAATGCGGTTTGGTGAATTTCTTGGATACGCTGTTCCAGATTGAGTTCCGAATAGAGAACTCGTTTCGCCCAAGCCCTTGCCTGTTCGTGCACGAAAGGATCGTTCATCAATGCCAATGACTGGGCGGGAACGTTGGTTACTTGGCGTCGTCCTATAGATTCCGTTGCGTTGGGCATGTCGAAAGCCCTCAAAAACGTGGGAAGAAAATTGCGCCGCATCTCGATGTAGATTGACCTTCTTCCGTTTCCATCCAGCGGACCAGAGACGGGTTTCGCTCGACTGTTTGGCAGGTCCTTTACGTAGGCCGATACGCTTGGCCCGTAGGCGCTGGTATCGAGTTCACCGCTACACGCGAGTATGTGATCGCGTATTATCTCCGCCTCGAGACGCTTTACAGGCATGCGTTGCAATAGCTTGTTGTCCGGGTCCTCGTCCATCGCTTGCGGGCTAGGAATTGAGGACATGCGATACGCATTTGATAGGACCATTTTGCGAATCATGTACTTCAGAGACCAGCTGTTCTCCATGAAGTCCGCAGCTAGGTAGTCCAAAAGCTCCGGATGGGTGGGCGCTGCCCCCATTTTCCCAAAGTCGTTCGTAGTGGCGACGATTCCATTGCCGAACAGGTGTTTCCAGAGTCGGTTGGCTCGTACCCTGGCAGTAAGTGGATTGGACGGGTCAGCAACATGCTGGGCCCATTCTAGCCGCCCGCTACCTAGGTCGGTAAATTTGTTACTACCAAGCCCATCGAGGAAGCGCCGCGGATTTTTATCTTTGCTGAGATTTTTGTGGCTGCCACGAATGTAAATGGGTTCATCCTGCGGGTCACCATCGACGAGGCTCCTAACGTAGCGAGGAGCCGGAATTTCGAATGCGATTGATCGATATTGGGCTATCGCCCTTCGAAGGGCTGCATCCCTTTTGGTATCCGCCTTAATAAGACCGGAGGAGAACAAGGCCCCGAGAACCTCGACATCGTCTTTATTGCTTGGAACCGCTTTCGCATCTCCAACGATCGATCTCACCTTAGCCGCCAAGGCGGAATCCCGATCTTCCTCGTTCGTTCTATCTAGCTGTGGTCGCCAGTAGGCTTTCCAATCAGCATCTTGTTTGAACCGAACGGCGACATAGGCGTTGTCGCTAGGCGGCGGTGGTTGACCGTCCCTGGGATGGAGTGAGTGCGTGGCCACACCGTTTTGCAGTATTTCTAGATAAGCGGGCTCTCCTTCCCACAGATAAGTCTCAAAATGGACAGTCTGCCAATGATCGCTATCGATCGCTTGATAGGTCCCGCTCGTTGTTGGCCCCCGACCTGTCAGCTCGTAGTTGCGAACGACCAGGCGCGCTGCTCCGTTACGGCCTTTGGCTTGGAATTCGATAGGCTTTCCGTCGAGAATGAAGTCGGGCGAGCGTATGGCTCCATCTATGCGAGGAGCGAATTGCCCGCCAACGACCGCGTCGCCGATAATTGTCTGGACGGCGCTAGTTCCCTCCATGTTCAGGATAATTCCATCTTGCGACTCCCCTGGCTTAGCGAAAGCTCTACCTTGTCGTTTCCAATCGTTGAGCGAGTTGGCAACTGAAGCGAACGTCGTGCTGAGGTCTTTGTCTTTTGAAGCGTTTTCCTCGGCAGAGTTTGTATTCGGAATGATGGGTCCTAGTTCGGGCCACTGGTCCCGCGACTCTGGAATGAGGGCGAGGCGAACCCAATTCAGTAGGAGGTCGGGTTCCAACGCTAGTTTCCGCGCCTCTGGGCTCACGAGTGCTTCGAGATCGATCTCGAACTGCTCCAACGCTTTGCCCTCCTGCTTTTTGTTTTCTTTCTCCTTCAACGCTATGAAGTCATCCAGCGCTTTCTGAATGGATGGATCGTTCAAAAATTTTCTCGTAGCGCTGAGGTAGTCGGGAATGCGTCCAATATCTTGAAAGCTGTTTTCAAGCGCGAGTTTTACGATGCTCGGCGTCAATTGCATCAGCCTTTTCTCTGGCCCAATTTGCTGGCTCAGAGGCACTGTATTCGCATAGCTAAGACGCGAGCTCCGAAGAATGCCGTAGAAGGAATAGTAATCCCCTGTCGTTATAGCGTCGAACTTGTGGTCATGGCAACGGGCGCAAGCCAGAGTCGATCCAAGAAAGGCCTTGCTGGTCGCGTCGATCATCCCATCGAAAATCCTGGCTTCATCTTCATGGATATCTGGCGGCCCGTGCTGGCCGTCGGTTAGATAGATATATCCTGGCCCTTTGACGGATTCGTTCTCTCCCGTTTCCGCATTGATTCTAGGGTCGGAAAGGAGATCCCCTGCCAAGGATTCCAAGATGAATTGATCGTAGGGCACATCTTCGTTCAGGGCGCGTATCACGTAGTCGCGATACCGATACGCGTAGGGCATCGTGTAATCGGCCTCAAAAGATTTCGTTTCCGCGTAGCGTACCAAGTCCAGCCAATGGCGAGCCCACTTTTCTCCAAAATGGGGCGAGGAAAGGAGGCGGTCTACTTGCTTGGCATAGGCCTCGTCCGATCTATCATTTAGAAACGCTTCAATCTCTTTCGGAGTGGGCGCCAATCCAATTAGGTCAAAACTCAACCGGCGAATCAGTTCTCGGCGTTCGGCGGGCACGGCCGGGGCCCAGCCTTTCTCTTCTAGTTTCGCGAGTAAAAAGTGATCGTATTCGTTCGTTGGCCACGATTGGTTTTCAACTCGGGGAATAGGAGGCTTTTTGACTGGCTGCAGGGACCACCATTGCTTGCGTTCCTCTAGATTGAAATCCGAGAGAGAATTAGAGGCAACCGTTTCTTCCAGACGGGGATCAGGCGCTCCTCGATCAATCCACGTTATCAAGCTGGCGATCTCGCTTTTGCTGAGCTTGGACTTTGGTGGCATCGCCTCGAAATCGGGATGCCGTTCGACCATTTGGATTAGTCGACTATTTCTGGCGTCTCCGGGGATGATGGCTGGTCCGCTTTCGCCCCCTTTGAGAAGTGCCGGTTTTGAATCGATTAGGAATCCGCCTTTTATCCGATCGGAATCGACCGAATGGCACTTATAGCAATTCTCGACGAGCAACGGCCTGATTTTCGACTCGAAGTACTCGAGCGATTCGGAATCCAAATCGGATGCGCTAATCGATAGCGAAACATTCAGAACGGCTAGAAAAGCGAAGGAACTGGGATATTTTAGGCGCATGCTTGGGGCGATCCCCTCTAGAACAGCTCAACCGAGATAGGTGATATAACTGGTTTGGCCTTCAATCAAACGAGTTTCGGCTCGGGTATCAATAGTTTGTCGAACCTTCTTTCGCGCTCTCAGAGAGCTTAGCAGCTACCCTGCGATGAGCGCGGATCGGAAAATGTGGATCCTAGTTAGTACGGATTTCCAAGTCCACTTTGGATTCTCAGTTTGCCGGCCGAGCGATGAGATCGAGAAGTTTTTCGGCGCAAGCTTTGGCAAAAGTAGGGCTGTTGATAGGCTCATCCAAGTCGACCACTTCCACGGTCGCGTTAGAGTGAATAGCTTCGAAAAGAGCCTTGTCAGCTTCGGGTTCATAGAAGGCTTGGCCCTCGCCATTGATTTCGCTAACTGCCTTTAGCGGGTTGAGTATGGCGACTGGGGCCGTATTGGCATTCGCTTTATTGGCGATCGCCTTCCCGATCTCCGCGCACTCTTCCGCATTGGTCCGCATGAGCGTGACTTGAGGATTGTGGATGTAAAAATTTCGTCCCTCAAACGCTTCGGGCACGGTATCGCGGGCTCCAAAATTCGCCATGTCGACACAGCCGGGAGCGATCACAGCGGGTACCTTGGCTTTGGTCATCGCGTCCATGCGGGTGGGTCCTGCGGACAAGGTTGCCCCGACCACTTCGTCTGCCCATTCCGTAGTTGTGACATCGAGCACAGCCGACACCATGCCGCTCTCAATCAGGCTCTCCATGGCCTGACCTCCTGAACCGGTCGCGTGGAATACAAGCACTTCAAAGCCGGCATCTTCAAGCACCGCTTTGGCTTCATTCACGCAGGTGGTGGTGTTGCCGAACATGCTGGCAACGATGAGCGGCTTGCCACCCTCAGTGTCGATTTTGGTTTCTACCATACCGCAGATAGCTCCGGCGGCCCGGGTGAAAATGGCGCGCGAAATGCGGTTCAATCCGCTAACATCCACGATGCTGGGCATCATGGCGATATCCTTAGTGCCTACGTAGTGAGCCGTATTCCCGCTGGCCACTGTGGAGACCATTAGTTTGGGAAATCCGATAGGAAGAGCCCTCATAGCTGCCGTGCCGATGGCTGTTCCTCCGCCTCCACCGAGGGAAATGACTCCGTCGACTTTTCCGTCGCCAACTAGCTTAGCCAAGAAGGCGGGAGCGGCTTCAGACATAGCTACGACACATTCTCCTCGGTCGTGCCGTTGCATGAGAGCGTCCAGATCGAGTCCGATCGACGCAGCAACGTCGTATCTAGAGTAATCAGGTTCGACCTTAGGATTGTCGCCTGTTCCTACATCGATGAATACGGTTTTATGTCCGTGTTCGTGGATGCGTTCTGCTAGGAAGGAGTGTTCTTCGGATTTTGAATCGAGGGTTCCCAGTATTGCGATTGAGGCCATAGGGGTTGGGCGAGGAGGTGATTGGTGCTGATTGGTACTATAGATTAGAGGAGACAACGGCTTTCATTTTTTCGAGGCCCAGCTTTGCGACTTCTAGCGGATCTTGTTTCCAGTAGTCGCGATTGAACAGCTCTAGGGAAAAGACCATCTCGGGATTGATTGCTTGCAGTTGCCTTATGATCTTGTCGAATGGGGCGATGCCGTCGCCGGGCATGACACGGTGGCTGTCGTTCATTTCAGTACGCTCTGGACTAGCCGGGAAATCGTTCATGTGCAGGACCGGCATGGCTTTCGGCCCCAGGAGCGAGAGGCCATCGTATTGGGAGCCCCCTTTATAAATATGGTAGATGTCGAGCAGCATGCAGGCGTCGGGGTGCGAGCTTTCCGCTGCCGCGAATAGGGTTTGCCCCAGGCGGTGCAAATTCTGGGAGTGCCCCCAGACTTCGAGCATGGGGACGACACCGGTTTCCCGTCCCACGTCCAGGAGGGCGTGGTAGCGTTCGGCCACAGTTTCTAGATCTATAGACGGACCATTTTGAGCGCCAGCTGGGGGAGCTGCGATTCGGCTGCCGCCGAGAGCGTGAACGATCTCCATATCACTCTTGGCTTCCTCAAGAGCATTGGCCCGCTCGGTCGGGTCGTCGACGATCCATTTGGCGAATCCGATGGCGCTTTCAACCTGAAGTCCGTGATCATCGAGTCGCTTGCGAAGGTCGCTTAGTTTACCCCCGCTTTCCATGTAAGCTCTGATCGTTCGGATCCAAGGTTCGATTCCCGAGTAGCCAGCGTTGGTGGCAACATCGATCTCCGCCTCGATCCCGATGTTCTTTTCTCTAATGGTGCTGGTATTTAGGCAGTAGCGAAACGATTTCATATTCAAGGAGTTAGTAGGATTATTGGAGCAACCAGCAATTATCGCAGTTGTCGCAAGAGCTCCCGTGGTTGCGATAAATTGGCGTCTGGATGGGGAAGCATTCATTGTGATAGCAGGGCGGTGGCCGGAAATCTGCGGCCAAAGTCGCGATTAAACCCTGTAGGCGCGAGACCTTCTGGGGCAACAGCAAAGGATAGGTCGGACGGGATGGAACCGTAACCCGGTCATCTAGGTTTTGGATTTGTATCGCGGCCAGATTGTCGTTTAAACCCTCCTACATATGTTCGGCGTATCGAACATTGTGGAAGCTTTCCACGACTATATACCTCTAACCGTAACACTAGCCATTGTCACGGCGGGATTATCGTTTGCGAATTGGGCTCTCAAGAAACGTTCCCGATGGGTTGGCCGGCAGCAGAATTTTGTCAGGCATCTGGTTATGCTCGGGTTGTCAGCGGTTGCCCTGATATCGGTGATAATCGCCTTGCCAATCGGCGAGGGGATGAAGAATCAACGGACCGGAATCAGTGGCCTTTCATCCACTAGTCTTGCATCCAATGCCATGGCGGGTTTCACCTTGCGATCAGTGGGTTCTTTCCGATCGGGAGATTTCATCGAAGCACTGCCCAAGGAGATTATATTCGACAAGGGCGATGAAACCGAAAAGGCGGAAATGCGGGGAAAGGAATTGGCCAAACTGAAAGAGCAACGGGACACTGTTTAAAAAAGAGATGGATGAGGCGGACGAGGACAGGAAAGCCTCAATACAATCTAAGATTGGGGAACTGGAAGACGAGATGGACGGAATTAAATCATCTTTGGTAAGTGAATAGGCAACTGATTGATGATTTGTATCTGATTAATAACTACAATAAACTGTTATGATTTCAAGAAAACTCGCATTTGGAGTATGGATAGGAATACTAGGATCAACGACTGCTTTGCTGGACGGGGTCGAGCCAGGGGAGAGCTGGCCGCAATTTAGAGGGCACAACGGGACGGCGATTGCGGAAACCCAGGGAATCCCGGTTAATTTGAGTCGCGAGACCCTGCGCTGGTCGGTGAACCTTCAAGGACCGGGTACAAGCTCTCCAGTAATATGGGGGGATCGCTTGTTCATCACGGCGGAAATTCGCGCTGAAGGGAAAACCTTCTTGAATTGCCTGGATGCGAGCAGTGGCAAGACGCTGTGGTCGCGGGCGATTGAGGGAGGCTATTACAAGACCCACAATTTCAACAATTTAGCCTCCGGCACGCCAAGCTTGACCGACAAGCTAGTGATCATCGGATGGCTGGATGTCCCGACAAAGCATGCGAAGCTTTCAGCTTACGATCACGATGGAGATGTTGTGTGGCAGCAAGATCTTGGGCCGCACGTAAGTCAGCATGGAGTTAGTTTTAACCCGGTTATTTACGGAGACTATGTGGTAATTAATCACGCCCACATGGATGGTGGATTTACGGGCGCTTATCGATTGAGGGATGGCGAACCGGTTTGGAGTCAGAAGCATCCGAAGGGTCCGAAGGGAATCAAAACCTCGTATGTGTCGCCGCTCATCCGCGAGCGTGAAGATACCGGTACTGTCGAAGTGGTACAAGCCGGTGAGAAAATCGGCATGGTTGGCTTCGACCTGGAAACTGGCAAAGTCAATTGGAGTTTGCCGGATGCCTTCAATCATAGAACGATCGCATCGCCCATCGTGATCAACGGTTCCGCAGGAAGCTCCGACGCCTTGATTGCTGCTGGGAACAAGAACGGGCACTTTTTCGCTGCTCGCGTACCCAAGGTTGAAGGCGGCAAAGAGGTTCGGGAAGCGCGAATAGAATGGTATATGGAAAGCCGTACGCCATACGTGCCTACTCCAGTGTCAGATGGAAACATCCTCTATGCATTGGAGGATGGCGGTACACTTACCGCCCTGGATGGAGAATCAGGTAGCGTGATTTACCGCGAGAAGTTGTTCGGAAATTTCTACGCCTCACCCCTGTTGGTCGATGGCAAACTCTACTGTTTGGATCGAGATGGAAATATGTGGGTGGTTCAGGCGGGGAGTGAATACAAATTGCTGCGAAAATCTGAACTGAATCCGCCTGATGATGCGGCGTGGACAGACTCGACGCCCGCTGTGGCTCACGACCGATTATATGTGCGTCTCGGATCGCGAGTGGATAGCTATTGAGTAGGGTAGCGGGCGATCTCCGAGTACCCACAAAACGGTCGTGCGAGTGGGCGCTCGGAGATCGCCCGCTACCTGGAGTTACTTCGGCTATTGCGGACTATAGTTGATGCAAGATAATGTGATACGGCACGGCTTCCTTGCCGCCTTTGACGACGGTCGCGGACAGGGCTAGTTTCCCATTGGGGATTGAGATATTCTTTAGAAAAGCGGTATCCGAATTCTTGTTAACCGTCAGCGTTTTCCGTTTAGAGCCGACTTGCAGCTCGATTTGGGCTCCGGCAATCGGCTCTTTCCAGAGAAACTCAATATTGTAGGATTTCCCGTTGCGGAATTCGAGGAGCCATTCGCCGCCCTCCTCGGTTTCTCTCCGGTCCTGAGTGGAGAGGGTGGTGCTGGTTTCGTGTTCCGTTCCTAGCACGATGCGAGGCGGATCGTAGTTGTCGGGGCGAGTGTTGGACACATCTTCGAACCAGTTGTCATAAGTCTGTTTTAGACGACTGGCGATTTCGGGCCGCTTTTCGTAGAGGTTGTTGGTTTCCCCGGGGTCGGCTTCCATGTCGTAGAGCTCCAGAGGAACGTTTTCGGGCATTTGGTCATTTCGGAAACCGGTAGGATGAACGAGTTTCCAGCGTTGTTCGCGGACGGCAATGTGATGCAGTGGGATTGGTTCGTTGCCCCGGTGGATTTGCATAATCAGACTGCGATCGGGCCAATCAACGCGCTCGCCCTTGAGTAAAGGAAGAATGCTTCGGCCATCGAAGGGATGGCTTTGGGGAAGACTGGCGCCGGCCGCCTCAAGCAAGGTCGGCATGACATCGATATGGGCGGCGATGCGATCGTTGCCCGTGCCGGCTTTAACTTGGGCGGGCCATCGAAAGAAGAAGGGGGAGCGGATGCCGCCATCATGGACCTCGTTCTTCTTGCCACGGGAATTGACGACGTAGCGCTGCGTGTTGGGTCCATTGTCTACCATGAAGATGACGATCGTGTTTTCAGCGATTTGACGACGGTCGAGATGCCCTAGCAGTTTGCCGACATTCTGATCGACGTTTTCCACCATGGCGAAAACGCGGGCGACCGTGTCGGCATCTTTGTCGTTGCCGAAGAGAATGGGGCTCAAATCCTTGGATTTGTATTTCCGATACAGGGCTTCAGGGACGTCGTGATAGGGGCTGTGCGGAGCGTTGGTTGCGATATAAGTGAAAAAGGGTTTTTTGGATGCCATGGCATCGTCAATGAAATCCATGGCAGCATCGAAATAGACATCCGTGCAGTAGCCATAGGTCTGCACTTGAAGATTGTTGTGAAAGAGGATGGCATCCGTGTAGCGACGGCCGTTTTCTCGGGGTTCGGAAGGTTGCCCGAGCCCACCTCCCAGGTGAATAAGGCTTTCATGGAAGCCTTGGTCCGTGGCTCGCATGGGGTAGTTGTCGCCCAAGTGCCATTTGCCGAAAATCCCAGTGCGGTAACCCGCCTCTCTGAGAACCTCTGCGATGGTGATCTCCTCAGGCTCCATCATCGATCGACCCTTAAACGTATCGACTAACCGAGTACGATAGTTGTAGCGACCGGTCATTAGCGATGCCCGCGTGGGCGAGCAAACAGGGCTTACGTAAAACGTATCCATAGAGGCGCCCGAATGGGCGAGGGAATCGATATGAGGCGTATCCAGGACGGAGTTACCCATATAGGACAGATCGCCGTAACCTTGATCGTCGGTCATGACGAGAACGATGTTCGGACGATCGTCGGCTAGGCTGATTGCGTTGGCGGCAAAGAATGTTAGAGCTACAAGTGTACAGAACTTCATGGAAAGTTTGAAAACTGCGGGTGAATGTAAATGAGTTAGGCGATTAGCTCTCGAATGACCTTGGCATCTTTGATCCCGGTCAATCGTTGGTCGAGGCCCTGGAAAGGCACATTGAGCTTTTTGTGCTCGAATCCCAGTAGTTGAAGCATGGTGGCATGGAAATCCTCCATCGGAACGGGATTGATTGCGGGGCTGTAGCCGACCTCATCTGTTTCCCCGTAAGAAATTCCTGGTTTGACGCCGCCACCTGCCATCCACGCGGTAAAGGCTCCGGGGTTGTGGTCGCGGCCAACGAATTTTCTTTCGTTGGTACCGCCTCGGTTCTCTCGCATGGGTGTGCGTCCGAATTCGCCACTCCAGACGACCAGCGTGTCTTCCAGAAGCCCTCGGCGCTTGAGATCGGTGATCAGAGCTGCCATCGGCTTATCCATCTCCCGGCACTTGTCTTGGAAGCCACCGTTTAACGCCTCGGAACTTGCTGCTCCATGAGAATCCCAGCCCCAATCGAAGAGTTGAATATAGCGCACTCCGCGCTCGACTAATCGGCGGGCTAGCAGGCAATTGTTGGCGAAACTTTCTTTGCCCGGCTCCGTTCCGTAAAGTTTATGAATAGATTCGGGCTCTTTCTCAATGTCCATGGCGTCGGGCACAGCCATTTGCATGCGAAAAGCCATTTCGTACTGAGCGATGCGGGTCAGCGTTTCAGGGTCGCCAAATTCGTCGTGGGTTTGCTGATTGAGATTTTTGATGGTATCCAATGCTTGGCGTCGCAAATCGCGGGTCATTCCTTTTGGATTGGAAACGTTCAGAACGGGATCGCCATGGGAGCGGCATTGCACGCCTTGATAGACTGATGGTAGGAAGCCCGATCCCCATAGGGCTTTGCCGACACGCGGGATTCGTCCGCCGGAGAGCAAAACAACGAAACCTGGCAGATCGGCGTTTTCCGTCCCCATGCCCCAGGTGACCCATGATCCGATGGAAGGGTAGCCAATACGCGGCTGGCCAGAGTGCACCATCAGTTGAGCGGGACCGTGATTAAATTGATCCGTTTGCAGCGTTTTGATGAAGCTAACGTCATCGACAACTTGCGCGAAATGGGGAAGCCTGTCGGACACCCAAGCCCCCGAAGCTCCTCGCTGTTTGAATGGGAACTGAGGTCCCAGCATATTGGGAGTGCCTTGGATGAAGGCGAAATTCTTGCCCTCGAGAAAAGATTGCGGGCAGGGCTGACCATCGAGCCGCTTCAGGTCTGGCTTGTAGTCGAATAACTCCAGTTGGCTAGGAGCGCCTATCATGTGGAGATAGATGACCCGTTTGGCTGTGCCAGGGAAGTGGGGAGCCAGCTGGCTGAAGGGGTTGGAAGCGTCGCGCTTGTTGGAGCCAAAGGTGTTAGAGGTATTCTGACCCGCTAGAAACATCGCCCCGAGTCCCGTTGCGCATCGAGTGATGAATTGGCGTCGGGTATCCTGTTCGAGAGATCGTCGATGGGATTCTTGCAGTAGCGATTGGAGATTCATTGTGTAAGAAAACGTTCGTTACAAGCTCAGTAGGTGAGCGTTTCATCGAGGTTCAGCAGCACTTGAGCCACTATAGTTGATGCCTTGCTAGGCGCTTCTTGCAAAGTACTCTCATACAATTGGACAAGTTCTCGCAAAGCGGAGTCTGAGGGGTCTCGGCCGGTTGCGAGCCGGTAAGCCGAGAAGAGCCGATCGCTAATGGGTTGGCTTGAATAAGAGTTCGAGAAGCCATTGTCCAATTTCTCTCCGAGGGCCTCGGCGCATTCAACAAAAGCGGTGTCATTGAGTGTTACTAGAGCTTGAAGTGGCGTATTCGAGTTTAGGCGACGCGGATTGCAAAACTCCCTAGACGGGGCGTCGAAGCTGGCGAAAGTGGGGTAGGGGATGCTGCGCTTGACGTAAGTGTAGACAGCCCGCCGGTAACGTGCGTCCTGGTCCTTTTCCGGCGTTTCCCATTTATCCCTGCTGAGGAAAGGTCGCCAAACGCCCTCGGGAATCGGCGGATGCACGGGAGGGCCGCCAATTTCGGTGGAAAGCAGCCCGCTGACGGCCAGCGCATTGTCGCGAACCATCTCCGCAGTTAAGCGCAGTCTAGGCCCTCGGGCCAGCAATCGATTATCCGGATCGCGTAGGTTGAGTTCCGGATTGGTTTTGGAAGATTGCTGGAAGGCGTAGCTGAGAACGATCTCTCTTAGCATGGCCTTGATGCTCCAATCGTAGTCTTCCTGAAATCGCGTAGCCAGATAGTCGAGCAAAGCCGGATGGTATGGCTTTTCGCCCGATGAACCGAAGTCTTCAAGCGTGTAGACAATACCAGTGCCAAAGAGCTGTTCCCATAGTCGATTGACGAATACGCGGGAGGTGAGGGGATTGTCAGCGGAAACCCACCATTGGGCCATAGTTAGGCGATCGAGCTCTGGAGCAGGGGGAGCGATTTCCGCAAGAGAGGCTGGAATAGCTACGGTGACGGCTTCTCCCTTTTCTAAAGCGTTACCGCGCTCGAATATGCGTGTCGGCCGGGCGAGGTGGGGCGGACGTTGGTGCATGATAGGAACGGTAGTTCCCGGAATTTCGGAATAGCGCCTAGTCAAGCGATCGATCTCTTCCTTGAGGGTGAACGTTTTTGATCCTGCCGATGCGAATTCCGTCCATCGAGTATCTGAGGTAATATCTAATCGCCCCCTTTGAATAGCCATTGGATGGCTACCGTGTCCCGTCTTGTTGCAATGGATACGAATAGAGAGACTTTCTCCCTCGTTGATCTCGATTGGCGTTTCTGGAATTAGGACAATCTCCCGAGCATAGTGAATCCGTGAATCCGCTCCCCAGCCCTCGCTGTTGGCTGGAATCGCTTTCATGGGTTCCGTTGGCATCCAAGGAACGTCTGGAGCGGAAGCTTTGAAGCAAACGGGCATTCGATTGCCGGCTTCATCGACTATCTCCGCTTCGATGTTGTCTACGAGAAATCCCCACGGAGGGTTGTCGATGGCAGTTTCTGGATCTATGGGCAGGACAGTGAGGCGTATAGCGGTGGCGGGCTGGTCTCTAGCGCTCGATTCTGGGATCGTAACGATGGTGTGGGTCTTTATCTCTACGGTCCCGACAGTTTGAAATTCGGAGTAGCCGGCTGAGTCGTCTACTTGATATTGCGTACTATTATTGGAGGCGACTTCGAGCCCTTTGACTCGTTGCCAATCCACGTTCTTCTTCAACTCGCTGCTTTGCTCCCAGACGGTTTCTTTGAGGTCGAGAATACGGCGTCTCAATTCGGTCGCCTCGCTATAGCGAGTCGGGTCTTCGGGAACCTTCAACAACGGCTCGTCCCTCTGTAGGTCCGAATCCGCCGTGTTGTTGTAGAAGGCCATGAATTGGTAGTATTCTTCGTTCCGGAAAGGGTCGTAGGGGTGATCGTGACATTGCACGCAGTTGAATGTCACGGCGCCCCAGGTTTGCCAGGTAGTGTTGATGCGGTCGATCACGGCCTCGACGCGAAATACCTCGTCATCCGTTCCGCCTTCGTCATTGGTTTGCGTGTTTCGCTGGGAGGCGGTGGCGACGAGATCGTCGATGCTCGGATTCGGTAGGAGGTCTCCGGCCAACTGCTTAATCGTGAACTGGTCGAAAGGGAGATCGTCGTTGAAGGCTTTAACGACCCAATCGCGATACGCCCAAATAGTGCGTTTTTGATCCTGCCCGAGACCGCCGGAATCGGCATAGCGTACGAGGTCGAGCCACATGGAAGCCCAGCGTTCCCCAAAAGAGGGTCGGCTGAGAAGATCATCCACGGCGTTTTCGACTGCCTGTTTCGGGTTATTGCCGTGCGCCGATTCGAAGGAATCGAGCTCGTCGTTTGTAGGAGGCAAACCCGTAAGGGCTAAGCTAAGCCGACGGAGCAATCGGCCGGGCGACTCAGGCGGGCTCGGCTTCAGACCTTCTTCCTCCAATTTTTGGAATAGAAAGCGATCGATGTTGCCGCTCGCTTTATCGTCAAACGAAGTTGTCGGAATTTCGGGTCTTTCGGGTGTCTGGAAGGCCCAGTGACCGCTCCACTCTGCCCCTTCGTTGATCCATTGTTTGAATAGCGCGATTTCGTCGTCGCTGAGAGCCTCGTGTTCATCCGGCGGAGGCATGCGGTCGTCTTCGTCGTTGGTAGTGATGCGGTAGATGAGCTCGGAATCGTCCGGTTTGCCTGGTGTGACGATTGGCACTCCCGAATCTCCGATGAAATTGACGACACGATCCTGGTAGACGAAAGAAACGTCGCCTGCCGCTTTCACTCCCCCATGGCACTCGACGCAATTCGCGTTGAGAATCGGCTGGATGTCGCGGGCGAAATCCACTTTGCCCCAGGCTGCTTGGGCAAGGGCTCCTAGTACGATGAGGGCTGGGATGGTTTTCCTAATGGCGGTGAGACGCATGGATCGACGAGTATCGTCACAGCTATATAGGCCGGTAACCACAATGAGCAATACCGATCTGACTTCGGTCTGACTCACGTTTTCATGAGATCCACTCTCCGCCGGGCATGATGGAATCATTGTTGAACTCTGTAGCTAAAGACCGCAAAGATTAGTCGTATGAGCACCCACTCACATTGCTCTTAGCAAAGCCCTGATACTCGGGCTCCTGTTAGCTGGAATTGCCTTGGCTGTCGGGATGGCTGAGCCCGAGATTATCAAGGATATCGAGTACTCTCGCCCGGATGGCTACCCCCTGCTTCTGGATCTCTACTTGCCCGAAGAAGCGAAGAATTCAGCTGTGCCCGTGGTCGTTTGGGCTCATGGAGGGGCTGGAAAAATGGCAGCAAGAAAAATTCCAAGGCGAGTTGGCTGGCGGAAGAAGGCTATGCGGTGGTAAGCATCAATTATCGCCTAACCGACGTTGCTCAGTGGCCTGCCCAGATAGACGATTGCCGGGAGGCTGTTCGCTGGGCCCGCCGCAATGCTGCAGTATTTGGCTTGGATCCAAATCGGATTGGAGCCTGGGGATCGTCGGCGGGCGGACACTTGGTCGCATTGATGGGAACGCTTCCGTATCCAGAAAATGAGTCTATATCGAGTCGCGTATCAGTGGTGTGCGATTGGTACGGGCCGACCGAGCTGCTGACCATGCCTCCAAATAATGTGGGGAATGGGCGAACGGAAGAGGATGTAGCTAACTCTAATGGCGCCAAGCTACTTGGATGCACGGTTAAAGACTGCCCTGATCTGGCCAAGCAAGCGAGCGCCTACGACAATGTTTCTAGCGATGATGCCGCTTTTCTCATTATGCACGGCGATGAGGACCCGGGAGTCCCACTCCAGCAAAGCACCTAGTTCCACGACCGTTTGCGACAGCATGGAGTACCTTCAGCGTTAAAGGTGATCGAAGGCGCGGGACACGGCGGAAAGCTTTTTGGCACTCCAGAAGTTCGAGAAGCGGTGCTTCAGTTCTTCGATAGGCGGTTGAAGCGTATCTAATTTACAGATACGCTATCTAATCCAAGCGTAGATCGGGAAATCCTTGAGCCGCTTTTCCGTATCGTCCTCGCTGGTAAAGAAGCAGGTTTCCCGAACCTTGGCCTTGGTATTCTTCGGAGTGATGATGAGACGGTACTTGTGATTGGCTTCGATTTCCTCGATCTCGAAATTGAAACTGGAGTCAGCGGGTTTGCCATTCTTCAAGGCGACGCCGTCTATCTTCATGGGGCGCTGTGTATGGATGATGACTTCGCAGTCTTTGGGATCAGGTTTTTCTCCCACTTTCCAGAGCAACGCGCGGCGTTTGAGCTGTATCAACTGTGGGATCTCCACATTGAGAACGAGCGTGTAGGAATGGTTGTCGCCGCCCTCTTCCGTGCCTACGGTGATTTCCTTGCGTTGCTTTCCGACTCGGCTTCCGATATCGAAATGGGCATGGAGTTCGCCGGATTCTCCGGGCGCGTAGGTTTTCTTCTCTAAAGTCGGTACGGTGCACCCGCAGGAAGCCTGGGTTTTCG
>NZNM01000091.1 GCA_002694885.1 Opitutaceae bacterium
CCTGACAGGCGGATACAAAAACGGTCGTCTTCGGTACTTTGGAATCGAAGCGCTAGAGCCTTTGCTCCCAGACGCCGCTGTGCGCGAGCAGCTCGCCATCATAGCCGGAAACGATCCCGAGCGAAAAATCGCCGCCCGAGCCGCGAAATCAATAGGGTCGCCTTTAACCAAGGGAGGTCGGGCAACCGACCGACGAAAATAGCAGGAAAACTGCCTATTCCTAACTCCAACCTCGCTACTGCAGCGAGGCCCAATAAGTGGATACAAATTGAACAAGCTCCGGCGCGTTTAGCGGCGGAGCTTGTTGTTGATTACTCGATTTTATTCCCTTCCCCGCTCGCGGCTCGAGCTCAGCTCCAACCTCGCTTGGCTTTGGCTCATTTCCACAACCACCATGCCACCAGAGCGATTACCGCTAACGTTTCGTGGTATACTAATGCTGTCATTTTTCCTCCCAGTTAAACCCACACAATATGACGACAAAGGTTTAACTTAGGTTGCGCGTTTTTCATCGATACGGTCCGATTTTGGTCTAAGCATGCCAGTTGAACACATTTTGAATCGACTGCACCGATCTCCATGGCCCGATATTTCCTCTTTCTCACCACCCTTATCTATACGAGCTGTAGCACCCAAGACACATCGCCCAAGATCGATCGCATGCGCGAGCATAGCTTCGGCAAACTGGAGGACGGTTCTGAAGTGACCCAATACACGCTCCGCAATGCCAATGGCATGGTGGTCCGACTGATCACCTACGGGGCGATTATCACAGAGATTCAAGCCGTTGACAAGAACGGTGCCTTCAAGAACGTAATAGCTGGATCGGACAAACTCGAGGACTACCTCGGGCGCTTCCCTTCCGCCGCGGTTATAGGGCGGTTCGCCAACCGCATCAAGGAGGGAAGATTCACAATAGATGGAGAGGCTTATCAGGTAACCAGAAACTCGCGCGGCAACCACATTCATGGAGGACGCAAAGGCTTCGCTAAAGTCAACTGGCGTGGGGAAGCTCTAGCCCCAAAACCCGATGAGGCTAGCGTCCGATTGACTTACCGCAGCATCGACGGTGAAGAAGGCTTTCCCGGCAACCTCGATACCAGCGTTACCTACACCCTGAACGACGACAACGAACTGAGCATTCACTACCAAGCTGAGACGGACACTCCCACCGTCGTCAATCTGACCAACCATGCCTACTTTAACTTGGCAGACGAAGGCGGGTTTGAAGACCACGAGCTTTGGCTAGATGCGGACAGCTACACCTTGGCCGACCAAGACTTGATTCCCACCGGGGAAATCGCATCAGTCGACGGTACGCCCTTCGATTTTACACATCCCATGACCATTGGATCCCGCGTTAAGCAAGTGGGATTTCCCCAGCCCCAAAAATACGACACCAACTTTATTCTCAACGACGGGGGCCAGGGGGTCGCCCTTTTCGCCCGTGTTCATGAACCGTTCAGCGGTCGCGTCATGGAAGCCTTCACCGACCAGCCAGGGGTTCAACTCTTCACAGGCAATCCTCGGGGCTTTTGCCTAGAAACGCAGCACTATCCCGACTCAATCAACCATCCTCAATTCCCTTCTCCGATCGTTCGCCCCGAGAAACCGTTTACCAGCGAAACCATATTCAAGTTCTCGGTTCGGTAAGCTTCTGAGAAACGAAAATCCGCACTGGATCTAAGAGCTCTTCTTTGGCAAAACCGACTTCAGTAGCGCGCCGCTTTAGCTCGAGTAATTTTGAAATTGTGGTGCATGATGCGGGCTGAAGCACCGCGCTAATTTAAGAGCTTTGGGATATATACTCGAAACGAACAAAAGAAGAGCTCGTTCTTTATAGATCCGGGAATCGTTCAGCCGTCTTAAACCTGAGAACTCTTCTCATGATTTCTCACCATTTTATTGGGAATCGTAGGGCTGGCTGTCCCTAGCCAGCCGCGATTTTTGGAGCTACCCGTTTCGGCTGACTGGGGACAGTCAGCCCTACCAATTGACATCACTCCCGAAAATTTAAGCTGCAAGATTGACCCGGAGACCTCGCAAGCCGACGATTTCTAACAGATGACCCAGAGGACAACCAGCAAATCCGTATTCATCAGTGGCGGCACCAGCGGCATCGGGCACGCATTGGCTAGAGGGTTCGCTCAAGCCGGGCACCGAGTCACGGCCTCTGGCATCGGCCAACTGCCCGACAACGAGGAAAATATAGAGTTCATTTCTCTCGACGTCACGGATGGTGATGCTGTGGCCGGGTATTTCAACGAGATCAAAACCTTGGATACGCTTATCAATGCGGCTGGGATCATAAGACGGGAGGAAGAGCACCATCCCAAAACCTTTGAACAGGTCGTGGATACCAATTTGAACGGAACCATGCGCCTCTGCTCTGCCGCCCGAAACACTCTGTCTTTAGCCAAAGGTTCCATTATCAACATCGCCTCTATGCTCAGCTATTTCGGTGGCGGCCTTGTACCCGGTTACGCAGCATCCAAGGGAGGGGTCGTCCAATTGACCAAATCGCTAGCCATCGCCTACGCGAAGGACGATATTCGCGTTAATGCCATCGCCCCCGGATGGATCGAAACTCCATTAACAGGCGATCTCCGAGCCGACTCCAAACGCAACCAGTCCATCGTGGACCGCACACCTTTGGGTCGCTGGGGCGATCCTAGCGAACTCGTGGGCCCCGCCCTCTTTCTAGCAAGCGAAGAGGCCTCTTTCGTGACCGGAACCGTACTCAATGTCGACGGCGGCTACGCGGCAATGTAGGTTGAATCCCCAACTACATTGTAACCGTTCGCTTTCAAGTCAGTAGGAGCGGGTTTATCCCGCGATTGGGACTTATCATCGCGGCGTAAAGCCGCTCCTACATAAAACACTCACATTAAAAAGGTCCATTAGCGCTACGCGGTCAGCGACCGTGCCTACAGATCGACCATCAATTCTCACCTGGCCAATTCCATCATTCCCTCAGCGTACCTCTGACCCAAAAGCAGCGTGCTGGGAACGTCGAAATGCGTATTGTCGAAAGTGGTTAATCCTTCCGAGCTAACGTATCCAGTATTCGGAACGACTTTAGGCAATCGGGCGATTTCCTGGTTGATCGCTTTGGTGTGGGGTTTTGTTTCCGGGTGGTGAAATCCCTGGCCCGCCACGAATGGGAGATTTGATTGCCCGAGATCCTTCCTCAAATTCTCTATCAGCGCTTCAAGCTTCTTCAGGTAGGTAGCGGGCTCCCTACTATTGCCCTCACCCTGATGCCATAAAATCCCCTTCAAAACTCCAGTTTTTCGGGCTTCGCGTACTCGCCTCAACGCTTCATTGTAAAAGTGAGTACCCTTTTCCCACTCTTCGATCTTGGAACCTCCTTTAGCATTAACCACTAAGCCAATCGACACTCCGGAGTTCGCTTTTCTCATCGCCTTGGCGAAACCATAACCTGGATTCAATCGCTGCATATCCAACCGTTTCCGAATGGTCGAATAGCGGTTCATAGGATTGCTTGCCGGTTCCCAATCATCTTGGGCGCCTAGCAAAAAGCAGCCCTCAATGGTTCCAGCATGCTCTTTTTCCACCTGAGCCCTCCCGGCCATATTTGACTGCCCGATCAATAAGTATACATGAAAAGACTCTTTGGATACAGGCAAATCATCCGCTTCTTCTGCAGATAGGCACGCAAGCGATCCTAGGAGGCAAGAAAGAGCGAGAAGCTTGGAAATGACCATATTCATCCGCCTCAAGCAACTGCCGTCATTCCTAATGAAACTCTATGGCCTAACGACCGTCCCATCGGGACGCCGTACAGTCGGCCGATACCAAGGCTCTTCGGGCAACGGGTATTTGGCCGCGAGTTCTTCATTAATGTCGATACCGAAACCCGGAGCTTCGTTGATATGCATGTATCCGTTTTCGATGGTCGGCGTTCCTGGGAACACTTCCAAGGTTTCCTCTTTAAAATCGGTTTGTTCCTGAATCCCGAAATTCCAAACCGACAGATCGATGTGAGCATTGCCCGCATGGCCAACGGGGGAAGTATTTCCGGGTCCATGCCAAGCAGTCCGCACATTGAACCATTCCGCCAAACGAGCGACCTTTAAGGCTGGGGTGATACCGCCTATCTGAGAAATGTGGATACGAATGAAATCGATCAATCGCTCGGTGATGAGGTTCACCCATTCATGGGGATTGTTGAACAATTCGCCCATGGCTATAGCGCAAGAGGTCTGCTCGCGCAGCATCTTGAAGTAGCCGTTGTCCTCTGGCGCGAAGGGATCCTCGATAAAGAAGGGACGGTACTGTTCCAGCTCCTTAACCAAATTAATGGCCTCGATCGGCGGCAGAAGCTCGTGGATGTCATGCAGGAATTCTGGTTCATCCCCGAATTCAGAACGAGCAAACTCGAACATCTTGGGAATAATTTTCATGTATGGCCGTATCTCCATCACCGTATCGGTCTTTCTGCCGAAACCGGCTCTCTTGAAATCCGGGTCTCCTTTCGATAAGTGAGGAGCACCATAGATACCAAGCTGCATGCGTATATGCCGGAATCCGCGATCCTGAAAGCTTTGGATACTATCCTTGAGCTCCTCGAAGTCGCGACCGCTGGCATGCCCATAGGTATCGACCGCAAAACGGCTTTTGCCCCCAAATAGCTGGTAAGCGGGCATGTTGGCTCGCTTGGCCTTGATGTCCCAAAGAGCTTGGTCCACCCCCGCCAATGCCGTATTCAGAATCGGCCCATTGCGCCAATAAGTGCCAAGATTCGTCGTTTGCCAAATATCTTCGATATTGTCGGGGTCTTTTCCCTTTAGCAAAGGGGCTAGATACTCGTCAATCGCAGCCGTAAGTGTCTTATAGCGACGAATACCGGTTGCGCAACCCAGCCCGTAAAGCCCCGGCTCATTCGTCTCCACCTTGACGATCCCGAACCCGGTTCCATTCGGATAAGTGTGGATAGCCTTAACCTTGGTGATCTTAAGTTTTTCGTTGTGAGGATTGGCGACCTGATAACGCTGGGCAATGGCATCGTTCTGTCCGATGGAGTTATTGAGAATGCTAGCTCCAGCGCCCGCGGCCAACATAGATAGGGCATTTCGTCTGTTCATAATTGTTGGTTATTGGGGGTATAGTTAGAGATAAATTAAGAGGTTTTGCGGTTGTAGGAGCGGCTTTACGCCGCAATTGAGAAACGATCATCGCGGCGTAAAGCCGTTCCTACAGATAATTCCCGCGCTCCAAACTTCCTAATCATAATTCGGCTTGGCTAACCTATCCCAGGTATCGGAATCCAAATAGCTGGCTTGGGTTTCCCGCAACTGTCCGGTCATTCGATCGATTATTTCCGCATATTCGGGATCGCCATACCGATTTCTCAATTCGTTCGGATCGGTTTCTAAGTCGAAAAGCTCCCAATACTCTTGATCACTGTAGTATTCGATCAGCTTATACCGATCGTCACGGATTCCGCGATGCGGGCCAATCCGGTGAGCGGTGAAGAAGTTAAAGGACGGATCGCTGAGATCCTCCTGGGTAAAATTCTTCAAGGTCCAGGAATTCTCATAATAGGAATAGTAAATATGATCCCGCCAATCCATTGCCTCGCCGTTAAGCAAGGGCTTTAGGCTCTCTCCTTGCATCACTTCGGGAACCTCGATGCCAGCGTAGTCGAGCAGCGTCGGTGCCACGTCGATATTCATGATCATACGCTCCTCCACTTGCCCAGCATCCACCTCCTTTGGATAGCGGAGTAAGAAGGGGATCCTCAGCGATGGCTCGTACATGAAGCGCTTATCGTACCAGCCGTACTCCCCGAGATAAAACCCATTATCAGTGGTGTAAATGACCAAGGTATTCTCGGCGAGCCCCTCCGCTTCCAAATAGTCGAGCACGCGACCAAGCCCCTCGTCGATGCTCTGCATGGCCCGGTAATGATCCTTCACAAAGCGCTGGTAGAGCCAAAGCTTCTTTTCTCGCTCCGTCATGCCATCCAGGGCGTCGCCATAGTCGCGAGCGATACTCTGTTCGAATTTCATGTCGAGGGCTTTTTCGGCGATCAGACGCGTTGAGTAGTCATCGTCAAAGGTTTCCGGATACGGAAAGTCTTTATCGGAGTACAAATCCTTGTGCCGAGGGGCAGGCGTGAAAGGCCTGTGAGGCCCTTTGTGCTGATACACCAAGCAAAACGGCCGGTCTTTGTCCAAGCCGCCCATGTAGTCCAATGCCAAATCGGTTATAATATCGGTCACATATCCCTTAAACTGCTTGCGCTCCCCATTCTCGATCATGTCCGGATCGAAATAGAGCCCTTGCCCAGGCAAAATGCAGGAATAGTCGAAGCCCCTGGGATCGTGGGGCAAATGCCATTTCCCCACGATGCCCGTTTGGTAGCCGGCTTGCTGAAGCAGCTGCGGGAAGGTTGGCAGCTCGGGATCCAGTCGCTCGATACGGTCCTTCGACTCCGAGTTGCCTAGGATGCCATTAACGTTGGAAAGGGTTCCCGTGAGTATGGTTGCTCGGGCGGGCGCGCAGATTGAGTTTGTGCAGAAGGCATTCTTAAACCAAACGCCTTCATTCCCGAGCCGATCCAAATTCGGCGTATTGATCAGAGGATTGCCGGCGATACTCATCTGACCGTGAGTGTGGTCATCGGTCATCACGAAGATAATGTTGGGTCGCTGCCCTTCGGAACTTTGACCTTCTCCGGGACCGGAACTGCAAGAAGCCAAGGTTAGCAGTAGCCCCAAAAGGGCCACGATAGTTGCTGATTTCGGATGGGGAATCGATCGGAACTGGGGAATCATAATCGAGCCCAGAGATAAGAGCCATTTCAGCTGGTCTGCGAGGATTTATTGGGGAAGCTTGAGTTTTCTCGTTCAGCAGCTTGCTCCAGATTACGAAAATTTCGCCTTCAATGATAAATAGAAGACACGCTCTCGCCATCCTTGCCACTTCCATTCTCGTCGAGGACCCCAATCTGCTAAGAAGCGCTCCACTCGACTTTTCAACATCGGAGACGCTCTACCAAAACGTTTTGCAAGACGGATCCCAATGGGTCGTAGAACAGATGCCTGGCGGCAAAGCGGGAGTGGCCAACGGAGTGCTGGAAATCGACGACGCCAAGGGATGTACCGTATGGTTCAAACACAAGCTATCCGGTCCCATAATGATTGAATACGAGGCCACCATGATCCAAGCCGGAGGACCTAACGACCATGCTCGCGACTTGAATTGCTTTTGGATGGCCGTTGACCCTAAGTACCCGCGAGATATCTTTCGCGACGACAGCCGCAGTGGCCAATTTCGGGATTACGATTCGTTGAGACTCTATTACGTCGGCTATGGTGGGCACCGGAATTCTCAGACTCGATTCCGACGTTACAATGGACTCGGGGAACGCCCACTCCTGCCTCAGCACGATCTAAATCGGCCCGAGTTCATGATCACTCCGAACGAGCCCAAGCATATCCAAATCATCGTTATCGGAGATCGGACGCAGTATCTAAGAAACGGAGAAATCATCTTCGATTTCCATGACGACCAACCCTATCAGGAGGGCTGGTTCGCGTTTCGCACGGTGGACAACCATATGCAGGTTCGCAATTTCAAGGTCACTCGCCTAAACCCCAAGTCCGGAGCGAATCCCGAACCCAACCTTCTACGATTAGGAGCCTACCCCGACGGCTACTCCGTGCATCAAGTTTCCGTCGGTCGAGCAGGCGCCATGCACGGCTACATGGACATCTGTCCAGAAAGTCCAAACGCCGAAAAAATCGCGTATTTCGAGTTCGAAGACAAGGTACCGGGATGGGGCCGCGTCGTGGTTGCCAGGCGGGACGGATCCAATCCCATTTACGTGAGCGAACGCATTAAAGGCCACGATCACGATGGGGCGAGGCAACAATGGATCGACGACGATCAGCTCATCTATCGTGACGAATCTCGCGAACGATCTATCATCTACAATTTGGCGACAAAGGAAAGCCGGCCCGTGAAAGGCGAAATCGGTATGGCGTCCGAGATTCACGGATACGGCTTGGCTCACAACAATTATCCGGCTAGCCAATACAAAGGCGAAGACCGCCTGCCACCGGAAGTAACGCTAATGGATCTCAGATCCGGATCAAACACCCCACTATTTGACCGCGAGGAAGCGACTTCTATCCATCCCTCGAGCTCGACCATCGAAGATCCCAAGCACGGTCACCTGGGCGTATTCAAGCACCCTAAATGGTCCCCAGACGGGAGTCGCTTCTTCTGGGTCTACATGCTGGAGAAGAAAGGGACCAGTCAGAAGATCGTCAAATCGGCCATGCTTTCGGATCGGGAAGGGAAGAACATGAGATACGTCTCCGAAGTCGGCCAGCACCCCATGTGGTTTTTCGATGATGCCCTGCTCTCCTACGTGCGACAACCTGGCTTCAATCACTATGAAAATCCCTCCGCTCAAGACGTTATGATCCATCCTGTTGACGGAAGCCCAGGATATCCGCTGGTGAAGAACGCCATCGGCATCCACGGATCGATCAGTCCCGACGGCAAATATTTCGCCACCGACGTATTCCATTGGCCCGAACCCAACACCCACGCCGTCCTCCTCTATAAAGTCGACAGCGATGGCTACCGCGTCCTCGCTCGCTCGAGAGGCGAACCCGGAGACACGGAAAACAACATGCATCCTCACCCTTCTTGGTCTCGATACGGGAAACGCATCTTCTTTAACGGCGTTATCGACGGAACCCGCCGTCTCTGCTACATCGACCTGACCCACTATCAATGGCGCCCCATCGCCCGAAGGTGATTACGTAGTGGCCGACGGTTTTGGGAAGTGAGTCAATCGGCTGACTGAGGACAGTCAGCCCTACGATCTTATATTCGGTTCGCAACACAAGGTAGGGCGGGACTGTCCTCATTCCGCCGCTAAAACCCAAATAGGCGGGCCCTTTTTCTGATGATTAAGATCCTGGTGTAAAACCGCCACTGCGGATTCGCTAAACAGGTAAGATGCCTTTACTACTCCAGCTCCAGCAACTGCGTGGCCAAATCTTGAGCGGCGCGCTCGGCCAAGTCGTCGACATCCTGGTGAAGCCGATCGCGTCGATCCACTACTTGGTAGGTTTCCTTGAGCTTAACCACGCCCACGAAGTCGCCAGAGTGATAGTCTTCGAGCCGGACGACCGCCGCGAAAGAGGCGTTGCCTGTATTATGTCCATAACGGCGTCTCATCGCGGGATTCCCTCGATCGTAGTCCGTCACCTTGCCCATTACCCTTAAAGCGGGCCCATCCGGTTCAGTCCTTACCACGCTACTAAAAAGGCCTGCAGTCGACAGAGCTCGAGTGACCCGAGCGGCAAATTCGTATCCCACTTTTCCCGGACCCTCGAAATCCTCGACTACGACGATATCATAGGCATCCAAGTCAACGAAGGGATTGTATTCGGTCGCCGATAGGCAACCCGACAGACTCGCGCCTATCGCTACTAGCCAAATTCGTATCACGGCATCAACCTTCTCTCGATCGTCATCACCTACTCAATTCATATAATACGATTCGATGCGACCGATGGATGCCAAAAATCGGGGATTGAATCCTTAAACACTAAACGCTGAACTAACCTCTCGATGATCCGCACGCAAACCCGTCTTCAATATGCCAACGGATACCTGGACCTAGGCATGACTAAAGAAGCCGCCAAGGAGCTGGATTCTATCGACCAGGCAGATCGTGGAAGCACCGAAACCTTATCGATGCGGGTGCGACTATTCTTGGAATCGAAGAAATGGTTTCGCATGGAGCTTACCGCCAAAGAGCTCGCTGAGCGGGAACCTGAAAACCCGTTTGGATGGGTGAATTGGGCCTATGCTCTGCGAGAGCGGAATCGTATTAAAGACGCCCGATCGGTCGCCGAAGCCGGTCTGGAATTCGTCCCGGACAATGCGGTTCTTTGGTTCAATCATGCCTGCTACTGCTCCCTGCTAGGCGACGTCGAAGCAGCCTCCGAATATCTGGATAAGGCCATCAGCATCGACAAGCGATTCGAAGCCGAATCCGTCAGCGACACCGATCTGGACAACCTATGGAAATGGATACACAGCCAAGACTCCAAATCCGAAGCCTAGCTTTACTCATGGAATCGCGCTTTTCACTGCATCCCTCTCTGATCCTAGCGATAACCGGATTGTTCCTGGGCTCTTGCGTGTCGCAAAATCAAACGAACGATTCCCTTCGCCTCTACGCGCTCGACTGCGGGCGGATCGAGATCGACTTGGAAAAGTTCACCCAAGGAAACGAATACGATGGGCAAAAGCGTATCGTCGTCGCTTCGGCCTTTCTCATCCGCCATCCTGAAGGAGATCTCATATGGGATGCCGGCCTTCCGGACGCCTTCAGCGAGCCGGAAAAACTGGATACGGATGTGCCCGACCACATGTCCGTGCCGACGACGATGGCCAGCCAGCTTGAGAAGCTCGATCTCGACCCTAGCGATATCGAATATTTCTCGGTTTCACACTCCCACTTCGATCACTTGGGGAACGCCAATCTGCTAGCGGACGCTACTTTCCTTGTCGATAAGGACGAACGAGCGCGCATGTTTCGCCAGTAGGCCAGAACCAATGGGCGGACCTTTCCCCATTACTCTCAACTGGACACTGCCCAGACGATCGAATTCGACGGCGACTATGACGTCTTTGGCGATGGAACCGTAACCATCCTCGCCATGCCAGGCCATACGCCCGGGCACACGACGCTCCAACTAAAGCTCGAGAATGCGGGGCCAATTCTCCTGACAGGCGACCTCTACCATTTGAAAGAGGCCAGACAACTGAGGACAGTCCCGTCTCCTCATGAATTGGAAGGGCATCAATATCCGCCCTCAAAGCGATACAAGCGCGAGAGGAATCCTTTCCCGGAAGCGTCGCCACCACACCTGTTGGAGAGAGACTTCGAGCCTGCTCGATTCCGCACGATTATAGGAAAGAGCAAATTCGCTCAGTCGTCCGCGTCTCTTTCCATGACAGTTCCGGATGAGCATGCAGATCTCGACGGGAATCGACCATTTCCTCAAAGGTTTTCTTAGGAACTTGAAGCGTTGAAGACGTCATTTGAGATTCAGGTTTTAGGGTATTTTCGTTGATAGCTCGTCAACTAACGCGGATCCGCTTCAGCCGATCGCGGAAACTTCAAATACGCCCAATTCACGGGCTTCCTGCCTTCTAGAAAGGTTAGCGATCGCTAGTGAAATGTCAAAGCGTATTAGCGGACCCGCCCCACCCCGTTTTCGTCCTTGAGTTTTCGAATACGGTCGTTTTTCGTTCCGCCTTCTCGCGCCTATCGCGCGACCTGATGGGGCAGTAGCTCAGCTGGATAGAGCATCGGATTTCTAATCCGAGGGTCGGGGGTTCGAGTCCCTCCTGCCCTGCCATGAGGGACGAGAACAACCGAAGGGGGTTTGACGGACCCCGCCATAGCGGGTGGAGATGGGACGCCGATCAGGCGCTTTCGGGCACCGAAAGTGTCGCCATAGCGACATCCAATCCCTCCTGCCCTGCCAGGCGCTAAGGCTTAAGGATGAAGGATTGAGGAGGAAATTGGGAACTATCCAGCGAATGTAGGAGCGGCTTTACGCCGCGATTCCTCACTACTGATCGCGGCGCAAAGCCGCTCCTACAGCCTACGCTAATGCGTAGCGCTTTTCGGCGAGCTCGGTTAACGAAACCCAGTTCTTCCAATCGACTCGGAGTTCCCGGCGCAATCGCTTGATCTCCAGGAGCAAGATACGTCGGCGCTCTTCGGTAGCCACTTTAAGCTCTCGATAAGCTTTCGCCAATTCCGCAGCCTTGGCTTCGAATTGCTTGGAAAGTTCCTCCAGCTTCTCTCTCAACTCTAGGGCGGTCTCATCGATCTCGTGCCGAATTCGCTCTAGAAGCAGCTGCTTATCCTTGTTTACCAGCGTTTGCTGTATACGGATGTCGTTCACCCAACGAAGATTGCTGGCCAATCCAATTTTGGAGGCGGTCCAGATAAGCCACTTGGTGGGATCGAAATGGTACCAACGTATTCCGTTGCGGTAATCGTTCGCTAGGGTGTGGTGATAGTTGTGATAGCCCTCGCCAAAGGTGAGTAAAGCCAGCACGGCATTGTCGGCCGCTGTTTGCTCAGCGGAATAGGTGCGTGAACCCCACATGTGAGCCAGGGAATTAATGAACCACGTGCAGTGGTGGATGGTGAAAATTCGCAGCAGCACGCATCCGACAAAGGAAGCGAGCGGCGACATGAACAAGCATCCGATTCCGAATACGGCTCCATTCACTGCCAGGAAGATCCAGCCATAGTATTTGTGCTGGAACATGACCCGCTTGTTTTTCAGCAAGTCGCCCACGATCCGTTCGTCGATGGGTATGAGCGGATTCACGAATAGCCACCACACATGGGCGTACCAGAAGCCGCGATTAATATTGTAGGGATCTTTCTCCGTGTCCACGTGGCTGTGGTGGATGCGGTGGTCATTGGACCAGCTCAAGGCGGACATTTGACCAGCCAAGGCCGACATAAACAGCCAAAACCATTCGTAAACTGGATGGGCGTCGTAGGTCTTATGGGCGAACAGGCGGTGGTGACCCGCGGTAATCGCTAGTCCGGATAGGATGAAAGTCACCAAATAGATGATCCAAGTTGCTGCATTGAACCCGCCAAACGCGAACGGCAAAAGCGCGAAAAGCGCTACATGATAGCCTGCAATGGCAGAGAAAGTTCCCCAGTTTACGATACGCATGTGTGAGATAGAGAGTCCCCAAATGGACAGGGTTAGTTCAGAAAAGATCTGGCATGTGTCTGGATTTTAGTCGAATACGCAACCTTTGATATCGGTTTTAGGCGACTTTTCTGAATTTGGGGTTCCCGAAGCTAGCCACGCCTGTGATTGAATCCGCCCCGATTCGAAGCCGCTACTCGAAATCGATGAGCACTTTAATAGAGCCATCTTTTCGGTCTACAAAGGTCTCATAGGCCGTCTGAGCGTCTTCGAAGGGAAAGGAATGCGTCAGCAGCGGTTTCATATCCACCTTGCCTTCCGCAATCAAGTCTGCGGCAGCGAGAAAGTCGCCCTTGTCTTTTGCCCCGACCGAGTGGCGAACGGTCAGGTTTTTGTAGAACACCTTTCCGAAGGGGTAATTGTCGACGTATTCGGTATCGACCACCCCGAACTCAAAGATCGTTCCCTCGACTCGAACCAAGTCCACAGCATCATTGAAAGCCAAATCCGCGTGGCCCGCCGCCTCGATGACCACATCGGCCATTTGCCCATTAGTTAGAGTTGCCAATTGCTCCGAGCTACTGGCTCCCCCGCCCACAATGACTTCGTCCGCTCCCATTTGCTGGCCGACCTTAGCTCGCTCCTTTAGGGGGTCGATGCCAATCACGCTTCCCGCTCCCCGCAGCTTGAGCAGAGAATTGAACATCAGGCCGATCGGCCCCTGGCCAATTACCGCAACCGTCTTGCCTTCGATCTCGGGCATCATGCGCCAGGCGAAAAGCAAGGTCCCCAGTGGTTGAGCCATGAGAATCTCCTGCTTGGACACAGGCCCTTCCGGCAACGGAAAGATTCTCGATTCCGGGAGCGTCAGGTATTCGAAAAAGCCGTATTGGTCGAAGGGCAGGGCCAGCACGAAATCGCCCTCTTGAAAATCCGATGATGCTGACTCCACGACCACTCCAACACACTCGTGAAGGGATAACCCGACTGGAAGCGGGTAAACCTGCGGGCGCGAATAATCAATATGGCCGGCAGCATTCGGCTTTCCTTCATCCAGCAATTTTTGCTGATCGTAGGCGAAATAGGGAATGTCGGAACCGCAGAGACAGGTTTTCTGGATACGGACCCGCACATCCCCTTCCCTCAGGGCAGGCGTTTCCACTTCAACGATATCGGCCTTTCGAGGCCCGGTGATTTGCACAGCTTTCACTGAAGGCGAATAGAGAGGGCTCCATCTCGAAATGGCAATCCCCTACTAAAAGGGATTTTGGCCTGCAGCTCGCTACCTATTTGGTAGTAACCGCGTCACGTACACCGTGATATACATCCATGGACTCTCTGACGGAAACTTCGCTTTTCGGACCCACGAATATCGGCCATTCCTCTTGGCTCTCCGGGATACGGCCATGCGATCCCTTCACCAGCGACGCATCCAATGGAATCACATCCATCAAGCCGCGGAAACCCAACTTCTTCTTCGCCAAAAAGCCCGCTATTTTCAATGCGGGCAGCTTCAATTCCGGATCGACGAACAACTCGACGGGATCGTATCCAGGCTTCCGATGGATGTCCACGCATCTAGCGAAATCGGGAGCGACTGCGTCATCCATCCAGTAGTAATAGGTAAACCAGCTCCGTTCGTCAGCGATGGCAATCAATTCTCCCGATCGGTCGTGGTCTATTCGCATTCCCCGCTTACCGTTCTCGTCCAGAACCCCCTCCACGCCTTCGACCGACTCTAATACGCGTCGAACATCGGATAGGATACTCTCATCATTGACATAAACATGAGCAACCTGGTGATCAGCCACTGCAAACGCTTGGCTCGCCCCGCAATCGAGCTGTTCTAGGCCAAGTTCGTCCTTGATCGTTATCCAGCCCTTCTCCCGGAATACGCGATTCAAATGGACTGGCCTATCGACATCGCTAATTCCGTATTCCGACAACAGGATTACCTGAACCGAGCGCTCTTCGAAGAAGCGTATCAAGTCGCCAACCACTTCATCGATGGCCCTCAGGTCTTTTCCGATATCCGGATGAGAAGGACCTAATCGCTGCAGATTGTAGTCCAAGTGCGGCAGATAGACCAAATTCAGAGTCGGGCTCTGCTTGCGCTCTATCCATTTCGCGGACTCCGCGATCCATTGGGAGCTTTCGATTCCGGCTTTCGGTCCCCAGAAAGTGAAGAACGGAAAGTCGCCTAGGTCCTGTTTCACTTCCTCCCGCATCCCCATCGGGCGCGTGTAGACATCAAAGACCTTCCGCCCATCGGCCGGATACATAGGCCTCGGTGTAATCGAGTAGTCCGCTGATGAATACATATTATACCACCAGAACATCTTAGCGCAGGTAAACGAGGGATAGGCTTGCTTCAGGTCTTCCCAAACTTTTGGGCGTCGAACCAGATGATTGGACTGCTTCCAGAAATGGACCTCGCTATATTCCCGATTAAACCATCCATTGGCTACCACGCCATGCTGCGACGGCGGCGTTCCCGTAAGAAAATTCGATTGAGCCACGCAAGTCACTGCGGGAAAGGTCGGCTTTACTTTAGATAGTGACGATCGCTCGACAAACCGGCTAATACGCGGCGTATGCTCGCCGATGAGAGACGAGGTCAGGCCCACAATATTGAGTACCGCCGTTCGCCGCATCGCCTTTAGTTCAGTTCCTTGAGGCGATCGATAGCCTTCAGCACTACTTCCGTATCCATTTCGTGCACTTCGAAACGCGAGCCAATCCGTTTCAGCAAGGTAATGGTCAATAGCCCGCCCAGATGCTCTCGAAACTCCTCCAACCCTTCCAGAACGCAGGGAAACCGGCTGCCGTTCCGCTTCTCAAGATGAACGGAATAGACCTCGAATTGCAGCGATTTCAATAGCTTCAAAATCCGCTCCGAGCTTTCCGAATCGAGGTGTCCCATTTCCTCCGAATATAGCGTATCGATCGCTATCCCAATGGCCACCGCTTCGCCGTGGCTCAGAGCGAACTCGGAAAGCTGCTCCAACTTGTGGGCCGCCCAGTGACCGAAATCCAAAGGCCGGACGGAGCCCATTTCAAAGGGGTCGCCCGAGGTGGCGATGTGAGCCACATGATGGTCGGCACAGCGATGAATCAACTCGCGAAGCGTATCTCGTTCAAAGTTACTCAAGGCATCCGTGTTCGCCTCAATCCATTCGAAAAACGAGGCATCTCGGATCAGAGCCACTTTAATGGCCTCGATGTAACCATTGCGCAAATGAGTATCTGGAAGCGTATCCAGGAAACTGAAATCATTGATAACAGCGAAAGGTGGCGCGAAGGCACCCACGAAGTTCTTTTTCCGATTAAAATTAACGCCGTTCTTTACCCCAACTCCCGCATCCGCTTGCCCGAGCGTGGTCGTTGGAAAACGGAAGTGTCGAATACCTCGATGAGCGGTAGCCGCGGCGAAACCGACGACATCGAGCAAGGCCCCGCCTCCGATCCCGACCACGTAGCTATGCCGGCAAATCTTTAGCCGTTCGATGTCGCCATAAATGCGATCCAGGCACGAGGCATCATTTTTTAAGGCTTCGCCCCCTTTCAGGGTCTCGAAACCCATCAGTCGAAGCTCTTCGCCATAGTGGTCGAAATACCTGGAGACACTAGCTCCCAAATCTGGCGTGGCCAAGTTCACTGCCTCATCGACATAAACCAATACCTTGCGACGATTACCGCTTTCTCGCGAGCAGGCTAGATCTCTGAAAAGCGGATTGCCGATATCAAACGCTCCTTCAGTGAAATACACCCGCAGCAAGTAGGGAATTCGAATAGGATACTCGATGTGTGGAAATTGGGACATAGACGAGCGATTCAGGAGGCCGGTATACGCCGCTGCGCGATCAAGGCCACCACGAAAAACGCAACAAACGCAAACAGCGTCGGAACCGAAAGAGCATGCATAGTGCTTAAAACGGCCCAGTCTACCAGACAAATTCCCGCCAGTAGGGGACCTATCGTTTTACCTACGATGAGCCTCCCTCCAGCATTCGCCCTCTTGAAAGCATAACCGATCCAAGCGGCGATTCCGAGCAGCAGCAGGAGCGAGAACAAGGTGTGTTCTCCTTTGAAGCCGCTGATTGCGACGAGGAGCAAAGCGACTATGATCGATCCGATTCCAATTCGAGAAACGCTATTGGATGTCGATTCGGTTCGCGCGAGCTCAGTGACGCCGAGAACGTAGGCGAAAACCAAGAACCCCGCCCATACAGTTGCGTCGGAAAGGCCTGAATCAGTCGCCGCCCCCGCTAACAAATAGAGCCCCAAACGA
>NZNM01000092.1 GCA_002694885.1 Opitutaceae bacterium
CGAGGAGCTGCTCCCTCGACTGGTGTAATGGTGCCATCCTGATTGATGGAATCCAAATTGTGGCTGAGCATGGAACGAGCCATGTCGAGACACTGTTGAGAGAAACTTTCCATAGATAAGCGCCTTATTACAAGGAGATCTCCTTGCTAGTATGAGGAGGGAAACCGTCTTTTCTGGCAGCAGTATTTGCTAATTCAAGCGAGAAGTGGACGGATTTGGAGATATTCAAGCTGAGAAGGGCTATGAATTCTGAAACAGGCGATATCCGCTAACGATTGATCAAATCGAGGAGATCCTGATTGCTGTCCGTCTTCGAGAGTCGCGTCAGCATGGTTTCCGTCGCATCCTCGGTTTTTTGCTGTACCAAAGCTCGACGGAAGAAGTGGATGCCTTCGAGGACATCTTCGGGAATGAGTAATTCCTCGCGACGCGTACCAGAAGAGGCGATGTTCATTGCTGGATAGAGCCGCATGTCGGCCACCTTGCGATCGAGAACCATCTCCATATTGCCTGTCCCTTTGAATTCCTGGAAAATCATGTCGTCCATACGGCTGCCAGTTTCGATCAGGGCCGAAGCGACTATGGTTAGGCTGCCTTCCTCTTCCGTGTTGCGCGCCGCTGCGAACAACTGGCGTGGCTTTTCTAGAGCCCGAATGTCGAGACCTCCTGACATCGTTCGTCCCGATTTTTTTGAAGAGTTGTGGGCTCGAGCTAAGCGGGTGATGGAGTCCATCAGTATGACTACATCCTTGCCGGTTTCAACGAGACGCTTGGCGCGTTCAATGCAAAGGTCCGCGATGCGAATGTGGCTGGGGAGATCCTCGTCATTCGAAGAAGCCCAAACCTCGCCCTCAATATTCCGTCGAAAATCGGTAACTTCTTCGGGCCGTTCGTCTACAAGAAGAATGAGGAGCTTTATTTCAGGATGATTAGCGCCGATACCTTGGGCGATGTGCGTGAGGAGGGTGGTTTTCCCGGGTCTGGGCGGGGCGACGATCAGGCCTCGGGTGCCCTTGCCAAGCGGGCAAAATAGGTCCATGGCGCGAGTTGTCATCTTTTTCTTCTCGGTTTCCAGACGAATTTGCTCCTCTGGAGTGATGGTGGTCAGCTGGGTGAATTCCAGTTTTTTGCGGCGGTCGTCGACGGTTAAGCCATCTACGGTATCGATGTATCTAACCTTTGGATTCTGAAATCGCGGGTCGGTCGTAGCCTGGGCGACTATATAGCTGCCATTCGTGAGCTTGAAGCGGCGAATCAGCTCCTTGGGAATGAATGGATCGGTTGGCCGTTGGCGGCCATTCTTAGTAAGGTCCAGAAGTTGTCCGGTTTTTTTCTTGGTTACTTCCAAGATGCCTTCGACTTGGACGGTTTCCTCGGTGTTTTTTTCTTTTTCTTCGGCCATAGGTTTGGCGGATGGGATGAGATCAGATGAAAACTTTGATAAATTGTATTTCCTGGCGGATACGGTTTTCCGTATTTACGACACCTGAATTCAGGCGTATTCAGAAATTTGAAATAGGATTATAGCATTTGAGATCCAAGACTTGACCCTTACAAGCATTCTTGATCGTATTCGGTTTTTCCACCCCTCAACTCGCATTATAGAAATTAAGGAATAGTTGTGGCAGACAACATCACTTCAGTAGCGCAAGATGGCGAAAAATTCCCGCCGTCTCCGGAATTCAAGAAACAGGCTGCCGTCCAAAGTCTGGCCGAATACAAGAGGCTTTACTCGGAGTCTGTGAAGAATCCAGAAAAGTTTTGGAATACTCAAGCAAAAGATTTGCTCCTATGGCGAAAGCCCTGGAAGCAGACGCTTAAATGGAAGGAGCCTCATGCCAAATGGTTCATTGGGGGCAAGCTCAATGTCTGCGAAAACTGCGTGGATCGACACCTCGGCACCGCTCGCGAAAACAAGGCTGCTCTGATATTCGAAGGTGAGCCAGGTGATCAGAAGACCCTGACCTACAGGCAGTTGCATACTGAAATATGCAAATTTTCCAACGCTTTAGAAGAACTGGGTATCCGAAAAGGCGATCGCGTTGCTATCTATATGCCGATGGTGGCTGAAGCGGTGGTGGCTATGTTGTCCTGCGCGCGGATCGGGGCGGTTCACACGGTTATATTTGGGGGTTTCAGTTCGGAATCGATCAAGGATCGGGTAAACGATTGCTCGGCGAAATTGGTGATTACGGCCGACGGGGGCTGGCGTCGCGGCAAGATTTTGGATCTCAAAGCCAATGTGAATGCCGCCCTGCGCGGCTGCCCATCGGTCGAAAAGGTGATTGCGTTGAAGCGAGCCGGGAATCGAGTTCACATGAAGAAAGGTCGCGATTCGTGGTGGCATGATCTCGTGGCAAATGCTTCACATACCCATAAAGCGAAAGCGTTTGATAGCGAAACCCCGCTCTTCGTCCTTTACACCAGTGGAAGCACCGGAAAGCCCAAGGGAGTTTTGCATACGAGCGGTGGATACCTTCTGGGGACGACGATGACGTCGAAGTACGTTTTCGATCTTAAGGAGAGCGACACTTATTGGTGCACGGCCGACATTGGCTGGATTACCGGGCATAGCTATGTGGTATACGGAATCTTGAGCAATGGAGGAACAAACGTCATTTATGAAGGGGCCCCGAACTCTCCCGGACCTGACCGTTTCTGGTCCATCGTCGATCGTCACAAAGTTACTATTTTCTACACCGCTCCCACAGCCATTCGCGCTTTTATGAAATGGGGCGAGGAGCCTATCCGCAAACATGATCTGAGCTCTTTGCGTTTGCTCGGGTCGGTCGGCGAGCCTATCAATCCCGAATCCTGGAAGTGGTATCACAAGGTGATTGGTGGCGGGCGTTGTCCAATCGTGGATACGTGGTGGCAAACGGAAACTGGCGGCATTATGATAACCACTTTGCCTGGCGCGGCGGTCTCCAAGCCTGGGTCGGCTGGACTTCCATTTTTCGGAGTCGTCCCCAAGGTGTTCAACGACGAGGGCAAAGAAGTCCGCAAAGGCAATAGCGGTAAATTGGTTCTTACTCAGCCTTGGCCCAGCATGCTGCGCACGCTGTACGGAGACAATAAACGGTACAAGGAGACCTATTGGAGCGAGTACAAGGGCGTTTACTTCTGCGGCGATGGTTGCCGGCAAGACAAGGATGGCTATTTTTGGATCGTGGGTCGTATAGACGATGTATTGAATGTTTCAGGACATCGACTGGGAACTGCGGAAGTCGAGAGCGCGTTAGTGAGCCACAAGGCAGTGGCGGAATCGGCCACCGTCGGGCGGCCGCACGAGATCAAGGGCAGCGCTATCGTATGCTTCGTTACTTTGAAGGATGGATTTAAGGGCGACAATAAACTTAAAGCGACTTTGCGGGCTCATGTAGGCTCGGAAATCGGACCCTTCGCCAAGCCCGACGAAATTCGATTCGCGTCGGCTCTGCCGAAAACGCGAAGCGGCAAGATCATGCGCCGATTGCTAAAGGATATTGCTGCTGGCAAAGAGATTCATCAGGACACGACGACCTTGGAAGACATCTCCGTGGTTAAGCAGCTCCAAGCGCAAAAGTAAGGATGAGAGGTTAAGGCTGAAGGTATAAGGTGTAAGGCTTAATATTTAGGGCTTAAGGATGAAGGCTTGAAGCAGAAGCTTCTGCGGCTTTCGAAAAGCAAGTTCCGTAGACCCGCTCGCTGAACGCATAGTCCGATCAGCGATCACGACTACAACCAACCCCCTCAAACCCTAGCCCGTCCTAAGTTCATCCCCAAACCTTAAGCCTTCTTCCTTCAACCGCCGGGTGCGCGGAGGCGCAAGAGGTGATAGGAGTAGGCGATGGGTGTTGGTGTGAGCAGCGGTTTTGGTAAGCGGGGTTTCTCTTTATTAGAAATCCTCGGTGCGATGGCGGTCATCGTTGTTATCATGACGATGTTGGCGATGGGAGTCCGCGGCTTGCTTCCCTTGTCGAAAAGCAAGCAGGCTCACACGGATATCATTCAAATCCAACAAGCGTTGGAGGCCTACAAGTCGGCATTTGGGGAGTACCCTCGAAGGGTGCTAGTAGACGGGGGCTCACCACCGATGGAAGAGATTCTTTTCAACGCCTTAAGCGGGCGAATGGCACCCAATGGAGCATTGGGAAACTTTCCGCTTTTGCTAGATCGAAGTGTTTTGGAGTTTTCTACCAACGCTTTCCCGATTGCTGGAGAATCGCCACCGCAGTGGAAAGCGAACACGATTTTGGATCCCTGGGGCACGCCGTTCCTATATCGCTATGATCCAGACGATTCGAATTGGGAAAATTATAACTACGTTCTTTTTTCCGCCGGGCCAGATGCCAAGTACGCGGATGTCACGGCGGAAGGACAGCCGAATGCGAGTCATGCGGACAATGTGGACAACATTTACGCGGAATAAAGAGGCTCCGCCCGGACGGCGCGTAGCTAGTCAGGTAGGGAGGACCGGCTCGGTCCTCCGCGCGCTAGAGACGGAGGACCGAGCCCTTCGAAATTGCTCAGGACGAGACGGTCCTCCCCACCAAAAAAACAGAGCAGCTGTATTTGCTCCATTATTTGGTGCACCGAGATCAAAGTGCGCATTTACCCTTTTCGAGTTGGTCGTGGTTCTGTCGATTATCGTCATATTAGCCACCATGGGACTTATTGGCTATCAGGCCGCGGTTCCACCGGGAGCCGTCAACGCGGCTCGTAACGAGTTGCACGGCTTGTTGCGATTCGCTCGCGAGCAGGCCATCGTTCGGGGTAGCAACTCCATGCTGATCATTAACTATGACAGCACGGATCGCGCTAAATTTTTGAGATACGCGGGCGTAATTGTCGAAGAGGAGTTGGGCTCCGGCAACTGGTTGGCCGCTCATTCGGGAATTTACCTGCCGAAGGGAGTCTACTTTGTACCCGAATCGGAAGGCGATCCGGTTATTGATGGTTTCTCTTTTGAATCAACTTGGCCGCTGGATACAGCCGACCCAGATATGCGGAGCGAGTATCTGTGTTCTATAAGCAACACTGCAAATTCGATCGGTGCTATAGAGTATCCGGTTACCCAAGCGGTTGCCCTAGATGCGTCGACGGGTAATATACAGGACTGGATCGGATATCAGTTTGGTCCGGATGGGCACGCTAAGAAAGCAGACTTTGCTAATTGTTCAGGTGGTGGAGGAATCGTATGGAATCACATAGTGTTGGGCCTCGCTAGTACTCAGGCTGATGGAAGTCTGCTGTTTGAAGGAAGCGACAAAACCGTAGGTATTGTTATAAGGGCGAACGGAATGAGTTTTGCTATCGATGATTCAAATGCCTTATGAAAAAAGGCGAGAGAAACACGGCGATGGATTGCGAGTGGACAAGGAGCTGTATTTCCACTTGTAAACGATTAGAGGATTGGTCCGTCCATAACTGCCCGAAGCTAAAGGGTGCCTTCACTCTTTTGGAGGTTGTCCTTTCGCTTGCAGTATTTGCAATTATCGTTGTGCCTGCGATTGGGTTGGTGGCATTGACTTTCCGTAACACGAGCACATCCCAGCAAGCTCCTAGCGCTGTTGAAATAACATCGTTGTTGGAGTTGGAGTTATACGGGGCAACGGATGTCTTTTTGAATACGTTTCTTGATTCGGATGTTATTTTTTATGCGAGCCAGGATCTGGACCAAATAGAGCGGGACGGTACCTCCATAGCGCCCAATGAACGATACTATAGGGTCACTGTGACGGAGCCAGTTGGATACCTTTACGATGAAGACGACCCTTTTCGAGTATTCCAATTCAACATAATATGGCCGGCTTACTTGCCCGACTCCGGCTCAAACAATGAAAGCAACTTAGAAACGCTGGATCAATTGATACTTCCGGTCGTATTAAGCAAATGAGGTCGAAAAAAAAGGGGTTTACGCTGATAGAGATGATCGTGGCTTTGGCAGTCACTGCCGTCATAGGCTACCTTTTCATCTCGATTGGACGGGATTTTGTCCGAGCCTGGGACCACATTGGCGACACTGTTTCTCGAGAGACTGAGGCTCGGGCGGCTATGGATTGGATTGCTCGCGATATCGAATCGGCTTTCTTCCAGGATGGAACGAACGTCATGTTTGCAGTGGATATGCTTGATGACGGTTCCAATTCAGGAAAATGGGAGGCGAGCTCCGTGGGTCGCCCGACGTCGTCTGGTACGGATACAGCAAATCATGAATACGGCTGGGCTGGTTGCTGGGTACGGCTGTTTACCGCGTCGCCAACCTTGAACGCAGTTGGTTACCAGATTATTCGTTCGACAATGAGAGAAACGATTCCGCCAGCTTTTACCCCGCGCTACATGCTTTATCGCAATGCGGCTACGGTAAGAGAAACAATCGACAAGGAACTCGATTTAGGAAACGCTACTGCCTACCCCGTTGGTGTTGGGGATGTGGTGAATCCGCAGCGGCCTAACATTCTAGCAGTCAATGTAGTCGATTTTGGCGTACGGCTATATATTTATGAAGCTGATCCGACTATAGACTATAGCGATGTGGATGCACCGGATGGCCTGCGATTGATCTTTCCAGCCAATACGTCCAGTCGTTTGGAAACAGACATTTCATTGGCGGCAGCCCATCAAGGTTCTACTTTCTCAGGGAATGTTTACGGTAGTCGATATCCTGACGTGGTGGAGATCTATATGCGTATATTGACCGAGCGCGGCGCGGATTTGATATACGAAATGGAGGAAGCTGGAGACAACACGTTTTGGGAGGAAATCGTAGCAAATAATTCAAGGCTTTACCGGCGCTATATCGTCGTTCGGGGGAGTAGCGGGCTGTGAGAAAAGATCGGTCCATGCGAATGGGGAGCCGATTCCGGAATCGCCGGGGCTTCGCCTTGATCCTGGTTTTTTCCTTGGCCAGTATCGTTCTCCTATTGGGTCTATCTCTGGTATCTCTGACCCAAGTGGAGACCGCTTCTAGCCAATACGACCAAGGAATGAAAGTGGCCCGGGCGAATGCCCGTCTTGCCTTGCAGATGGCGATCGGCGATTTGCAGGAGTTCGCAGGTCCTGACCAGCGCACTACGGCGACGGCAGATGGATTGAGAACCGACGGATCAGATCCTGCCTTGACCACGTTCAATTTGCCGCCAGCCGGTGGCGTTGAACAACCGTTTTGGACTGGTGTATGGGATGTCGACAATTCGACCAACGAACCGATTTGGTTGGTGACACGTCCTCTGGACGCTACCTACACGATCGCTGACAATACGGACCAGGGCGC
>NZNM01000093.1 GCA_002694885.1 Opitutaceae bacterium
GACAGGCAGCCCTACCATCTTACAATGATGGTGAAAACTTGAGCCTTTCTCTAAGAAAAGTCGAAATCAAAGATCAGCGACAGTCGGACTGCGCTTTAGGTAGACTCGTTGGCTCGATCGGCTCGTCTCAGGAAATGGTAAAGCACTCCCGCGATACCGAAGACGACTATGGCAAAGGTGATTAATATGCCTGCTTCTTGTCGGTCAATGATGGTTAGACCCGTCATCAAGACTCCAATAGCGACCAAGGCAATCGCCACCATTTTACCCGGCAGCGTGTAGGCCTTGGCGACCGGCTTTTCCTCGAAGGCTTGCTGCATGGCCACGGCTCGTTCCCAACCTGGACTCTCATGTTTTTCCAACAGCTCCAGGACCAACAGGATGACAAAAGGCACTACTATCCCTCCAATCATATCCGCAAAACCCGAATTTTCCCCAATCCAGAGAGCGATCGGCCGCAAAAGATCCACATCCGCGAAAATGCCTCCTTCCGCCAAACCAAATCGCATCAGATAAGCGGTTACGAAGCCAATAGCCGTCGTCGCCCAAACCGCAGTTATTCCTATTTTTCTAGAGAACAGACCCCATACTGTGGGCAGGAAAAGTGGCACATAGAGCAGCTTATTGATATCCACAATAAATTTCGTGTATCCATATTTTGGTATCAACAAGGCCCCTCCGATAACTACGATTCCCAATATAAGGGTAATCATCCGACCAACGAAGACGAGTCTCTTTTCAGAAGCGTCCTTGCCCATCATATTGTGGTAGGCTTCGGTGAACGCGCCCGCGAAAACATTTAACCGCGTCGTGGCCATACTAGCCGTCGCCGAAGCCATAGCCGCTACCATTAGTCCCATCATACCAGCCGGAAGCACATACTGGCAGGCGAGAATGTAGGCTTGCTCGGTATCAGCGCTTTGGTTGACCACACGATAGATAAGTGGAGGCAGCATCCAGAAAATGGGACTTACCAAATAGAGTCCGCCGATCAGATAGGCCGCCTTCTTCGCATCTTTCGCTGTCGGCACGCAGACCCACCTCTGCACAAAGGACCAATCCGCGGCGAAGACAAAAAAGTTAACGATCATCCAGCTTACCAGAAACCAGGCGGAATAGTCCTCGACCACTGGCGCGAGAAAACCCTCCGGAGCCGCTTCAACGAATGATCCCCAGCCCCCCACTTTCGCAAGAATGAGAGGTACAACGAAAACCACAGAAACCGTAAGTATCACAAACTGCAATACGTCAGTCACCAATACTGCCCAGAGGCCACCGGCGAAAGCAATGGCGATGACGATGATGCACAACGCCAAAGATGTCAGGGGAACCGACAAGTGACCCGTAGCGGGATCCGCCAAAAAATGGCCTTCCGGCAAAGGCATCAGGGCTGTAACGATTTTGGAAAGAGCATAGACCGCTCCCCCTGTGCTGAAGAGGGTTAAGGATCCCTTGAACCAGGTATAAAACTGGACGATCGATCCGCCGAAGCGCAAACGAAGGAACTCGGCAGCAGAGTCGACGCCCGCCTTCCTCCACACGCTGGCAAGGAACCAGCCCACCAACAACGCGGATACACCGTAGCAAAGGTTAATGGCAATAGCTACGGCCCCATATTTGTAGGCGATTCCTCCCCAAACAACGAAAGTGCCGGCCGAGAACATGGTCATGAATGCCGACAAGCCCGAGACCCACCATGGCGATTGTCCGCCCGCCACAAACATGTCTTTGGAGCTCTTCATCTTGTTGGCGAACACCATGCCGGCGCCAACGATCCCGAGGACATAGAGAATGATTACAATATAGTCGATTGCTTGCATCTTGGGAGGGGTTTAAGAGATTACTTGGAAAAAGAAAACGTATCAATTATATCAATTTATTGCGCGAGTTAAACGCGCCCGGAGGTCGCGTTCCACCTTTTTTAGAATGACATTAGGTGGAGCCCGACCTCCGGGCGGGCTTAAAATATTCGGTCATGAACAAAAATGGCATTATATATTTACTCCGTCTGAAGTTCGAGACGCGATAGCATGTCTTCCGTCGGTTCGACTCCGAGTCCAGCAGCGTCGCTCAATTGGTAGTTTCCGTTCGAACAGATGATTCGATTTGTCATCAAATTGTGATTACGCTCTACAACGGAGTGCTGGTATTCGTGCCCTATAACGCCTTCCAATGAAAAACTGGCGTGCAAACTGGCCGCTAGGAAGATTCCAGAACCTACGGTAGCGTGGGGCAATATACTGATACCCCTTTCGTGGGCCGCCTTGGATATTCGGGTAAACTCGGTGATCCCGGTATGACCCATCTCAGGCTGGACGATTTTCACGGCGTCAACGTCGTAACGCAATTGGGCCTCGAATAGCGTTCGCCACTCCTCGCCTGCTCCAATCGGCGTATCCACAGATTTGGCAACTTTCGCCAAGCCCTTCACATTTTCGGGCGCAATGGGAGCCTCCGCAAACCAAAGATCATAAGGCTCCATCCGCTTAATGGCGTCGATGGCCTGATCCGGCGTGTGGGCCCAATGCATATCGCAAGCGATCTGAGCGTCATCGCCCAGCTCTTCCCGCAATTTGGCCATCTCTTCCACGATTCCTTCGCCAGCAACAGCCCCGGCGAACTTGAAACGGTCGAATCCTCTGCCCAACCAGTCTTTGGCAAATGCCGCTCTCTCATCCAAAGTCGGCTTTGGCAAACCGGAAACGTATCCAGAAAGCTCCTCCCGCTTGCGGCCTCCCAGCAGTTCGTAGACCGGTTTTCCTGCCACTTTTCCCGCTGCATCCCAAAGGGCGATATCCACCGCCGCCAGAGCATCTAGATAGAATCCGCCCGTATATCCACGAACGCGCATTAGGCTGTAAAGATCGTCGTGAATGGCGGATGCTTCGGCCGGGTCGCGACCGACTACGAAGTCCGCCAGCAAATCGACAATGATCGCTGTCGTCGCCTTAGGGGCTACGATTCCGTAGGTCTCTCCCCAGGCCGCTACACCGGAATCCGTAATAACCCGAACGACTACTGAGCGATCGAAAATTGGATACACGGTCTTGTTGCCCTTACGAACGAAATAGCCTCGCTTATTCGGAGTCTCGCCCGGCCCCAAAGCCCCTAAATAGGGCTCGTCGCGAGGAACCGTTAGGATGAAGGCATCAACCTGGGCAACGCGGCTCATGCAGCGGCTACTTTCGCGGGAGCGATCTTGAAGTACCGGGAAAGCCGGTTCAACTGAGCTTGCAGCTCTGCCTCATCATAGGCGTCGAATTCAGGCAAGGGAGCCCTGACAATCGAATTGTTGAAAATACCCCGCTTGGTAAGCACGCTCTTGGTCAGGCGCATGCGATAGATCAATTGGATGATGAGCAAGGGCAGCGATTCCCGATACAATTCGCGAGCTTTGGCCTCGTCTCCACGCTTATAGGCATTCCACATCTCAACATGAATATCGGTAATTTCAGCAGCTGGCATGGCGGCCACGGCTCCCCGATTCATCTCGTCGATCACATACCGAGCGCCACCTCCGCCGATTATGCCGCGAAGGTGCTTGGGGGCTGAAATTCGCAGTTCCGTAATCTTAGGACCGGACGGAAGCGTTTCTTCTTTTACGTACCGAATGGCATCCGTGGCTTCAACGATCCGCATCAAAGCAGGGGCGCTCAGACCCGCCCCAACTGGATTGGGGGCATTCTGCAGCACGATGTCCACTCCCGGGGCGTTTTCGATAACGGATAGAATGAAACGCAAAGCTCCATCTTCATCGTTTTGAAATTGTTGGGGAATCAGAACCATAGCCGCTTCAGCGCCCAACTGTTGCGACTTTAGAATGTCCGCCCCAATGGCGCTAGCTTCACCCGCTCCGCCGCTACAAACCACCGGCAATCGACCTTTGGCCACTCCACAAACAACTCGCATCAGAGCCATGCGCTCGTCGGAAGAAAGGAAGTTGAACTCGCTAGCTACCCCCGGAAAAACCAAGGCGCTGGCCCCCGCATCGACGCAAAATTGAGCCACGCTTTCCATGGCATCTAGATCAACATTGCCATCCGCCAGGTAAGGCGTCGGCAACACAGGCAATATTCCTTCTAGTTTAACAGCCATAAAATTCGGTTTTTTAGATTATCAGTGGTTGGATTCCTAATTAACGATTACCTTCTTGAGCTCCTTCTCGTCAAACTCGATTCCCAGGCCTGGCCTTTCAGGAACGACGGCGTAGCCAGGTTGAAAGTCGAGTGGCTCCTTTAGGAGCAGATTCCCTCGCGATCCACGCACATCCGTGGCTTTATGAATGTTGCCCGCTTCCATAATTACCGCATTCGGCGTGGCCACAGCCAAATGGATCGATGCAGCCACGTAAGGGGGGAATCCTGAGCTAACGTGCGGCGACCAGAGGATCCCAAAGGTGTCGGCCATATCCGCTATGCGCTTGCACTCGGTAATCCCGCCGGCCCGCCCAACGTCGGGATTGATGATATCTAGACTGCGCTTCATGAAGAGATCGCGAAACTGGAATCGATTGGCAAATCCTTCTCCCGCGCATACCGCGGTATCTAAGGCTTCGGCGAGAATTGGATAGCTCATAGTGTCCTCGGGCATAAGAGCGTCTTCGAACCAGCCAATGTTCCCCAGTTCATCGAGTCGCCGTCCAACCTTTATGGCCTCGTGCAATTTAAATGCTCCCAGTGAGTCTATAAATACTTGGCCGCGCGACCCGACCACTTCGGAAACCTTTTCAATAACGTCGAAACCCTGGTTGCTAGACTTATTGAAACCCATCTTTATAGCGGAGAAGCCTTCCTCCATCGATTGCTCAGCGTCTTCGGGTGTTCCTGCTCCTTGATAAGTTGGGATACTGTCCCGGTACTTGCCTCCAAGAAGCTGATACACGGGCTGATTTAAGTACTTGCCCAGTATGTCCCAAAGGGCGATATCGACAGCGGCGATGGAATCGGTGTAGAATCCCGACGCGTAGCCTCGCAGCCTCTGGCTGGAGTACATCTTTTCGAACAGCGGACCGATGCGACGGGCGTCCTGGCCAATCAATATCGGCCCCAACAGGTCGGTGATCACTTTGGCATGGACGGCAGGAGCCACAGGAGCGTGGGCCTCACCCCAACCAATGATTCCCTCGCTGGTCGTTATTTTCACGAGCAAATCAAAACTATGGCCCTTGGTGCGAGATGGAAAGGAATGATTGAGCCGGTAGCCCAAGCCCCTTCGCTCTTTCATGGTCCCGATCGGGGGCATTTCTACGTAATCACTCAGCGGCCCGTCGATCATGGGCGCGCTAACGATTATGGGTTCGACTTTGGTAATCTTCAAGGGAGCGGTTCCTCTCGTTGCCTTTAGGGAAGCCAGAGCCCCCACTCGAGAGAGAGAGAACACAGAGGCGGCCGCTAAGCAGACACTCATTTTCAGCCAGCTACGTCTGCTATGCATGGAATATTTTACAAGATTGCTTTGGGCGCTTGATATAGAGATTAGATTTCATGTCGGAGCGGTCCCGCCTTGCGGGACCGCGATTGATTTGCTCGATCGAGGTCCCGCGAGGCAAAATCGCTCCTAAGTAAATGACCTTACTCCTGGAGAAGCGAACGGGCTGGCGCGGTTTCCCACTGCCAGCCCGCTGCTAATATCAAACAGGCTACTAAACAGCCAACTACGTACTAAAACCTGAAAGTGCTGGTTAAGCGAAAGTTCATCGGATTCATAATACGAACACGGGTCGGAACACCGTCTGAGTCGACGCTCGTGTAGATCAGATCGTCATTGTCTAACGCATTTCGGATGTTCAGCTGTATTTTCCAATCAACTGAATCATTCAGGATCATGCGACGATGTGCTAACCATATGTCCAGGTTTTCTTCAGACGGCCCGAATATCGGCGATGTGACGTCCACAACGTTTACGTCCGCCAAACCAGCGACACCATACTTCGCCCCGGCATCAACCGTGCCATTCCGGTAGCCGATCGCCACTTCATCCTGCCATCTGTAGGCACCGCCGATAGACCACCCTTTGAGGGCACTGTCGTCATCAAAGCGATAATTGGTTATAATGTTGTATCGCCACTTGCGGATTTCAGGACTGATTCTGCCTTCCGATTCGATTTGTGGAATGAGGCGAGACCACTGGACAGTACGCGTTCGCTGATAGATATCTTGGACCGTTGCGTTCTGGTAGGTGTTGGGTCGGGCAACGAGATGCCCCATGGCTACCCATTGAGGTTCACGGGTCGTGAAGTATTCAAGATAAGACTTAAGAACGTTACTTTTTACAACCTCCTGCTTTGCAGCGTTGAAGCTAAAGGTCCAATTCTCGTTGGGATTCCATACGCCTTCGATCTCCATACCCTCTGATTGGAAGTCCGAAACACCGGTTACATTCGGATTTGGACTATCCGCCACCTGATTCGTACCGCCTACACTGGGATCTGGCTCAACTGGCGTCCAGAAAAGTTGACGCATTCCCAGAGGAGGAAGCGTGTACGTCTCATGCCACAGAATATTGTTCGGCCATAACCTTGGGTCGTCAGCTGCCCAGGTTTCATACTCGGCCTGCGGAACCGTAGGATCGCGCGGTTCCTTTTCCTGGAGAGAGCTGCGGACATTATTGTAAAACAGACGCTCCCAGTTCGGGATACTCGCAGAGCCGAGAGAACCGTCCGTCTGGTTGAAAGAGATCGTTTCATACCAATTTACTCGGATAAACAGCTTGTTTTCTAGAGCTCCTACAGAAAACCCATATTCCTTGGTTTCCCCCGCGGGGCTTGGATGTGGCTGGTTGAGGATCGTAACACGGCCTGGTGATGGGACGAAGTTCTCTGAGGATGCGTAGTGTGCACTCAGTTCAAGCCCAAGATTCTCAGTTAGACTTTTGGGCAAGTGTCCTACAACACCATACGAGAATACACTTTCTCCGACTTCACTATCCGCGACTTTTGGAAGAGTCAGAGAATCAAGAACTGCAATGTCATTCGCCGTCTTGGTCGGACTGCCATCCCGATACGAGTACGCATCATCCTTCCGCCATCCGTACGTCGCTACTACGTTGTTGTCGAAAAAATAACTCTGGCCTGTTACCGCCAAAGAGTCGATTTCTTGCCTATCAAGCGATCCCGCTGTTATCGGATCTACATGCACCGTAGCGTTGACTTGCCTGTAAGCGCCAGTGTGACCATCAACAATCGGGGTCGCTCCCTTGTCGTACATCCAAGCATCGAACTCATTCAGTCTGGGGGTGTAGTTTGTCAAAACCCTATCAGCTAGGTAGCCACTTGAGGGAATACCTGTGATGGCCCCACCCAAATAGCGTTTCCCTTGCGTTCGAAGATCCCACGAAGCTGTAGTGTAGTCTCTGCTGCGGTTGTTTTCCAAGACCCCTTCCGCTTCACCAGATATGGTACTACCCCGCGAATTGTTGTAGCGAAGGATCTCAGCAGACTGGCTAGACATCACACCAGTAAAGACGTGCCTTCCAAGCCAGCTGAAATCGTCACTCTGATCTGCGAAATCTAGCTCGTAATATCCAGTTGCACGCCAAGCCTTCCGCTCATTCTCCTGCCCACGGAAGTTCTCAACCATAGTTGCAAAGGGCCGGCCCACATTGGGGTTGGCCGGATCAGTGCCCGTACCATCCGCATTGAAAAGACGATATGGTAGTACCTCTCCCGTATCGACGCGAATACTGTTTTGAACCCGATCGAGAGACTCGGAGAAGTGCAGTTGATCGTCAAACGCCAACTCTATGCCCGCATTCTCGCCCAACCTCTGCTCGATTGTTACATTAACTGCGTCAAAGGAGAATCGCTGCTGATTGTCTATACCCGACAATGATTTGTCCCTGAAATCGAAAATATATCCAGTTTCGTCGGTTAAAACACCTTGACTGAATCCTGATGTACCCTGGTCTTCGCGGTTGGCGGCAGTCCAATGTCTTCTGCGAATTCCATCTGGCCCAGAAGTGGCCGGATCGGGATCAAAACCAATCGTTGGATGAGTTGCAGATGGATTATCATAAATATGCTGCGGCGCTCTGTTGCCACCAAAGCTACTAAAACCGTTTGCACTTATGTTGCTGGGATTGGTAGGTCGCCCATCGGCAATCCACGTAGGAATGTTTGATGTCGGGGAACTTGTGTTTGGGCGACTCGCATCTATCGACCCAACTTCAAAGTTCGCTCTAATCCACGTGCTCTCAGACGCCTTGTAACTGAGGGCTCCGTAGAGTCTTTGCTCGTCTGAGAACGATGGCTTCTGCTTGAACTTAACTTGGTTGTTTAAACCGATTAAGCGAACCGCCAGCTTGTCCTCAATGAGCTCGCGATTCACGTCGAGTACTTCGCGATGGGCACCCCAGCTTCCGTACCTTGCCGAAATCATGTTCGCATCTTCGAACATCGCTTGCTTCAGACCATTGTTAACAATACCTGCCGGACTTCCCAGACCGAACAGAATAGCGTTCGGACCCTTTGCGATCGCCACACGAGTTGTGTTGTAAGTATCGAATCCGATGTCAGTAAGGAAGTATGAGCGTGTCCGGTCTGGATTGGCCAAACCGCGAACGCGAACCGAGTTCGGGTTACGCCGCTCAGCACCTCCGTTGCCAAAATTTCCGTCAGGCCCGGAAGCCTCAGTGTTCGTCGTGTACAAAAACAAATCCTCTGTACCCGTAGAGGAGGTGTCTTCCAAGAATTCTGGAGTCACAATCTGAATAGCTCCTGCCAAATCCTTCAAATTCGACTTGAGACGAGTACCCGCGAGCGTTTGCGTAGCCACGTACCCAGCTTCATCTTCGGCAGCAACCGTGAACGGAGAAAGTTCGTAAACTTCATCCGAGTTGTCTTGAGCCCGCAGGCCCGTAACGCCCGCAACGGCAAGCGCGAGTAGTCCAACAAAAGGGCTACGAATTCTTCGCATAATGGAATGCTTCTTGTTCATTTGTAGTTAGTGTGGGGGGGTTGGTTTTGAGATACTCCAACGCTCCGAAGTTAGGGATTCGGGGCGATGTGTCTCTATTAACTAGGGGCGATTTAGAAACAATTTCGTCAAAAGGACGAGAATTTATTAGGTCAATAGTTGACCTGAGAAAGTTGTAGAGTAATTGAGCAGTCTTTTTAGGTGGTTTGGAGCTTTGGGCCCCATTTTTATGAATGCCACTCTCTAAAGATGGCACCGGCTTCCAGCCTATATTTCTTTTCTAACCGAACCGCCTTCCCACTCACTACCCAAAGTCAACCATTGACGCAAAAAGGGCTCGAAAATTTGCCCTATTCGCGAACACTCAAGGACGTTGCAATTTCAAGCTAATCGAGCCCTTTCACGCCCTGGAATTGCCTGAAAAATTGGAGAGAAACGACGCATGACCCTACACAGAAGAGACTTTATTAATCGCATGAGCCTGGCCTCGGTATCGCTGCTGGCTTCGCATCCACTGTTCGGCAAGACGGCTATATCCACCGACCGCAAATCCGTTCTTATAGAAACGGCCCACTTCGGAAACCTAGGGGGCTGGATGCTGGACAGCCAGTTCGAGCCTCATCTTGGATTCAGCTACTTGCTGGCCCATGGACTCGGCAAGCCGGTCGAGAATGCCTCAAGCAAGATCAAGTTTCCTAAAGCTGGCCGCTATCATGTCTGGGCATTGACCAAAGATTGGTGTCCAGGCGATTGGGAATCCCCCGGCCGTTTCCAGGTCCTCCTTGGAGATCAGGCCTTGAGTGAAACCTTCGGAACGAAGCCCGATTGGACCTGGCAGACCGGCGGAACTGTTGAAGTTGGATCCGGCCAGATAAACACCACAGTATCCCTCAAGGATTTGACCGGCTTCGAAGGCCGTTGCTCTGCCATCTATTTCAGTTTAGATGCCAACGACAAGCCGCCTATCGATCGTGACAAGCTGCCGCAATGGCGCCGCGATAAAGTCGGCTTGCCATCGACTGCGGTCGATCAAGGCCACTACGATTTGATTATCGTGGGAGGCGGCATATCCGGTTGCGCTGCGGCCATCACAGCCGATTCACAAGGGGTGAAGGTAGCCGTGATCCACAACCGCCCCGTGCTCGGCGGCAACGCGAGCGGCGAAATCCGCGTCCACACCGAAGGCATCCATGGACGGGCTAGCAAGGTTCTAGATAAAATCGATACGCCTCACTACCCGAACTCAGATCCGCTTGCCTTGGAGGCCGACAAGAAACGGATGAAGAACATGATGGCTCTCAAAAACGTCGACTACTTCTTGAGCCACACCATGAATTCCTTAGAGATGAAGGATGGCCGTATCCATGCAGTGCAAGCTATGGAAACTGCCAACGGGACGCTAAAGCGATTCACCGGTACCCAATTTCTGGATAGCACCGGCGATGGTTGGCTCGGCCACATGTCGGGCTGCGAATACCGCTATGGTCGCGAGTCCAAGCACGAGTTTAATGAGGAGTGGGAAGAGCATGGCGAACTGTGGTCTCCAGAAAAGCCCGACAATCGGGTTATGGGGTCCAGCGTCATGTGGTACACGCGAGCCACCAACAAGCGCGTCAAATTCCCCGCCGTCCCTTGGGCCAAAACCGTGGCCAAGAACTACGTGGCTACAGAGGGCGAATGGCAGTGGGAGTATTCCCACAACGACCTTCACCAGGTCTACGACGCGGAGACTATTCGTGACCATATGTTCCGAGCCATCTACGGGTCCTACGACAATGCCATTAAGCGTCGCCAAAACGCCAATCTGGAATTGGACTGGATATCCTTCTTGGTGGGCAAGCGCGAGTCCCGTCGCATAGTAGGCGACCATATCTACTCCGGCGTGGATGCTCGAGACTCCATCGAATTTCCGGATTCAGTAGTCATCGAAAAGCGGAAGATCGACGTTCACTACCAGCAAAAGCTGCTCGGTTATCCGGTCGATTTCAAATCCGAAGCGATTTTCCAGGCCATCAAGAATACGTATTACTATATTCCTTACCGCTCGCTTTATGCCAAAGACGTCCCAAACTTGCAGATGGCAGGTCGCTGTTTCAGCTGTACGCATATCGGCCTAGGCGGACCGCGGGTCATGAATACCTGCGGACAGATGGGCGTCGCTACTGGCTACGCCGCCGGCCTTTGCAAAAAGTACGGCAAGGATCCGCGGCAAATCGGGAAAGACCATATCAAGGAGTTGCGCAAGCTTTGCGGCCACGAAGGAGAGCTGCCTCCATTGATTGATCGAGCCGGTGATGAGATAGCCGAACCCGCGGCGACATCTTAGTCCGGCTCATTAAAGGTTAGCTCCCGGGGCAAGGCCCGAGGTATTTTTGGTAGCGGGCGATCTCCGAGCGCCCATTCTTGATTAATTATTTTGTTGGCGCTCGGAGATCGCCCGCTACCTGATACAGAGCATGAATTGCGTATTGATTTCGGAGATCCGCTTACACTACCTCCAATAGAGTGATCGCATGAAGCACTACGTAAATTTCGCTCTACTCATCGCATTCGGGATCCTGGCCTCTAGCGCCTTGTTGCGGTTCTTCGAGCCGTTTAGCCTGCTGACGACCCGTATTCACATCATATTCGGAAGCTTGGTTCTTGTGCTGGTAGGAGCTCATCTAGCTTCGCGACTGAGCTATTTTCCTCGCATGCTTAGGGAGCGGAAGACGAAAAATGGCGACAAAAGCCAGCGACTGCGGCTTCTGCTTTGGCCCGGAATCACCTGTGTCTACTTGCTAACCGCTTGCCTCTTGAGCTGGTGGCCTGTCCCTCAAATCCTCTCGGTCGGTTACGAGGTCAAGAACCGCTCCATAATCTTCCGCCCCGAAACTAGCAGCGTCGCCCGCTCACTCGATCGATCCACACAAATCAAACGGGCAACTCCCGAAGCGGCGTCCATCATGATCGAAGTCGATTGGGGGCCAGCATTTGATCCTGTCGCCGAGTTCCCCACCCCATTTTCCGGAACGCGTCCGCAAATCGCGATTTGGGCGGAAACATCCGTCGGCTCTCTCATAGAAACCTTTTTCGTCTCTGAGGAGAGCGCCTTTTCAGAGTCCTTCGAATGGGCGGGGACCGAACGACGACGGGTAGACATTCTCCCCGTATGGAGACACCAATTCACCTTGGTTTCTGGTGTCGAACCCGACGGGGATATCGATACCTACTCGGGAGCTACTCCAGAACACAGTTTCACCATCGAGAACTATATCCATGAAGATCCTGACGGCTTCTATCTTTGCGTGGAAGTCAATGTTCCCAACGATGCAAACGCGTTCTATCATTCCGAACAGCCAGAAAACGCGGAGGGTTATACATTTCCTGGAATTGGTCAGCCATCCGTCTACTACAGCGCCTACATCGATCCTAGCGAGCCGAAGCGCTACTATTTGATGGAATACGTGGGTCACGGAGGCAGCAGCAGCCAGCAAAGTGGTGATCTCTATTACGACTCCAGCAACATTACCAGCGCCAGGAATCTAATCGACAAGGTCCTCGTCCGCATCGACAGACCCGATTATGAGTGAAGGGCAGACCAATGTAGGAGCGAGTTTAACCCGCGATCTTGATTCCACGGGCTTATCGCGGGATAAACCCGCTCCTACAGGGAAATCGATTTCGAGTAATTTTATGCTGCTTCTCTCATTTTGCCTGTTAACGTTCCTCACATCCTGTAGCCGATATCCAACTACTGGCTATCTAAAAGGCGATACGATGGGTACGTTCTACACCATCCAGTATAGGTCGAATAAAGCGCTAGACCCCCATGAACTGGATACAGTTCTCAAGAATACCCTAAGCGAGTTCAATAGCCAGCTGTCCAATTGGCAGGACAATAGCTGGATAAGCCAATTCAATGCTGCTCCCGCCAACCGGGCAGTACCCATCCCCGAACACGCATACAATGTTGTCAGGCTTTCGTTGGAGCTCGCAGAGCGGACCAACGGCGCCTTCGATCCCACTCTTTCTCCCGTTATCGAACTGTGGGGATTCGGGACTGGCCGGAGTGAACGTGTCCCCGAAGAGCGCTCCATCCAAGCAGCCTTGGGCAAGGTCGGGTATCAAAAGCTAGTATTGGATTCAGAAAACCGAGCCTTGCTAAAAACAGATCCTCACTTGCAGCTCAATTGTTCCGCAGTCGCCAAGGGCTACGCCGTCGACCTTGTTGCCCGGGAATTGCGAAAACGAGGGGTCCAGGGAATGCTCATCAATATCGGCGGCGAAGTTTATGCTGCCGGAACGAAAGGCAATGGCTCTCCTTGGACCGTGGGTATTCAGAAAAATCTGCCGAGCGGGCGCCTATCGAAACCCAAACGAAGCATTTCGCTCAACGATCAGGCCCTGGCTACCAGTGGTCATTCACAACGATTCTTCTTCGTGAACGGACATCGCTATTCGCATATCCTAAACGGCAAGACAGGTCGTCCGGTCGCCGCGCCCGTCGCTAGCGCCACCGTGATCGCCCCCAACTGCGCTTTGGCAGATGGGCTTGCCACCATCGCCCTTATCATCGATAGTGGCGCGATGAAACAACTCGTTAGCCAATACAATGGTATCGAGTATTTTTATACTCCCTGGGACACCCAAGACCAATTAACCGATTCAGAGGACCGCTTATCTAGCCGAAGGGCTACCGAAGGTTGAAGGCCAGTCCTCCCTACCTATTTTTTATAGCCACCAACAACCCTCTTCATGAAACGAGCACGCTCATCTCTCTTTCTTATACTCCTTTCGTCAATTGCCTGCATCGCGGGGAATTGGCCTCAAGCCGGCGGACCCAATGGTAACTTCATCGTCCCGAATGCCGTAGCCCCGACCGAATGGAGCGTTACCCTCGACCAAAACATCGCCTGGAAAACAACGCTACCGGAACTGGGCCAGAGCTCGGTCACAGTATGGGGTGATCGGGTGTACTTCTCCATCAACAAACCTGTCGAGGAGGACACTGTTTTGGCCAAGGATATTGTGGCTTACTGCTGCAGCGCGATCGATGGATCCATCATTTGGAGGCGAGAGATTCCGGGTATCTACCCACTGAAGATCGCCAGTAGCTGGGGAGACAGTTCAGGTTTGCCAGCAGTGACCGATGGCAAGCATGTCGCTTTTTTTAACGCATCCGGCGCCATCGAGTGCTTCGACAAAAACGGAAACCGAATCTGGAGGCGTGAAGCCCTTTCATCCTACCGGGGGTCCCCCTTTCTCATAGACAATAAGCTCATCTATATGCAGATGAACTGGCCGCCTGACGAAAAGGGAGGATATCCCCATCCCAAAGTCGAACTACCTGTTTCTGAATGGACCCAAATGCAAGCGGTCGATTTCAAAACGGGCGAACACGTGTGGTCCACAAAATGCGGGGGGAACATCGGAAGCCAGCCTATGCCGCTGACGCTCCCCAATGGGAAAAAGGGATTTCTCGTGGGTAGAGGTGGTGGGCACACGCCTCCTGAAAAGCCACTTGGCGTGTCACTTGTCGACGCCACCGATGGTTCTGAGATTTGGAAGCTGCCGATCGATAACTATGAATGTCGGCAAACAAAGCCCATCTATAACGGATATGCTCTTATTATCCACGACGAAGAGCATTGGTGGGTGGATATCGAATCTGGCAAGGTTACCAACAAGGTGTCGCTCTTGGAAAACGTCACGATTCGGGAAAAGAAGAACAATGGCTGGGTTTCCAAATCGACTAGTCTTGACGCCAATTCGAGATCCGAAAAGACAGACCAGTCCAATTTGCTAGTGGGAGACTATCACTACTTTCGCAGCTACATCTACAACTACCTCGGTCGTGTGAACGTGAATACCGGATTGGTAGAGTACCTCCAACTTCCAGTCAGCATGTTGCGTCAGCCCGACTGCCCAGACGAGTTTATCTGGAATGAAAGCGACTTAAAGACTAAGCCAGAGAAGCTCTTCAAGGTTCCCACGGAGGTCTCTCACTGGACCTTTAAGCCAAATCGTATGGTCAATACGCGCGGACACAAACTCCTGGGAGACATTCGTTCTAGAGGAAACGGTTGGGGGCACTTCGCAGCTCAAATCCCC
>NZNM01000094.1 GCA_002694885.1 Opitutaceae bacterium
TACAATTGGCTCTAATTGAGGAGAGAGCAAAAGTCCTCGAAAAGATGCGGGAGGAGGTTCGAACAAAAGTAGAAGAATGGGAACGCGATCCAGAATTTCTTGATGGCAAGGGTTTGCAATTGGCTTTGCAACAAGCCGAAATCGTCGGAGCGGGTTACGGTTTTCAAGTGGAAAAACTCCGCGACCGGCATTTGGCGTTAAAGAAAATAATCCTCAATTTAGAGATGGTGGGTAAATGTGGTACGGGTAATCCACAGCTCGAAGATAGCGGTGACGTATTTGGTAGTCTTGCGGATATCAGCAAAGGAGTCATGGACGTATTCGGTTTGGTCGCCAGCGAGGAGGCCCGATTGGCATGCGTGCAAGAGGAGAAATTAAAACTATACAAAGAAGTTAATCGGGCCTATATATATGCATTAACCGCGGCGGACGCATCAGAGTCGGCAGATGGATTTAGGCGTTATGGGGACCAGATTGCAGCTATCTCTAATGCAGATGCTGCGGTTCTCGCTAAAGAAGCAGAGAATCTGGCCAAAGCCCAAGATGAGGTTCTATTCGTTTTCGAGCTAACGCCGCTTGTGGGGGAGTTGATTGACCTATACAAATTAGGCTTGGGAACAGACTTGATGGGGCAAAATGTGAGCGGGCTAGACCGAGCTTTGACGGCCGTACTAATGCTCACGCCAGGTATAATTGAGCAGTTGCTAAAAAGATACCCAGAAGTATTTTATACCTATAAGAGCTTCCTTGCTGAGCTAGCGTATCCAGGTAAAGGATTTTTCGATACATTAATAGTTGATACAGGGAAAAAATTAAGTTTGGTGAAAGAGCGGGCTTCTGTCGCTCTTGAGCGTTTTGCTGGCATCGAAAAGCAACTAGCAGAAAAAGTTGGTGGCAGCGTTCGAAGGGTGGCGGGTGAGAATATTTCTGCGATCTGGGGTAGGTTGGAATTAATGCCAGGCTTTCGCATGTCCCAAGCGATGGCTGTAGACGCATCCAATATTATAGACCAGCATGTAAATGCCATTCGCGAGGTGGCAACCAAGGGCCCTGGAAGGGTTATCATGTTTAGGCCATTTAATCCGCTTGGGAAACAGGCAATCGCGGAAGCCATTAAGCTTGCGAAAAAGGACGGTACACGGCTCGCTACGAAGTGGATGGACGTCAAGCCGAAGTCTGCGAGTAACCCCATTTTGGGTGCTGCTATACCTGTGAACCCGGCTCTCTCTAAGCTTGACGACGGATTGCGGCGAGCAAGGGCTTCTGGAAGCCCAGCTGCAATTGCCAAAGCTGAAGCGGAAATAGAGTCGATGAGAGGCAAGGTGCAGGACCTTCTGCTTCAAACAGATTCCAAAGGTAACAAAATAGTCGAACAAATCCCGGCAACATATGGCACGAAGGTAGAAGGAGAATTAGTCGAAAAGCCGGTTTATTGGAGCCGGGACATGAGCGGCGATTTGGTAATGGGTGTACTTGATCAAAACGGCAAATTGTTTGATCCGATATCTATGAGGAGCTTGGACGTCGATCCTGTGGAACTCGAAAGGGTGATGGTTATCGCAAGCCCAGAAGGTAACAAAGTTTTGCCCGACTACGATATGTTCGCTGTCGGCTCAAAATCTCGGCCGAATGATAAAGTCATCGGCCCGACAGGGGAAATTGTCGATGAGCAAGCCCCATTCGTTGCTGGGCTGGGTAGTATTTCTAGAGATAATCTCGATACAATGACAGATATAAACGAAGCGGTTGCTCGTAGAACTGGAGTGAAAGGTGATGTTGTGCATCACGGTGCAGCCAACTTTTGGCAAGATCTTCCAGATTACCCAATTACTGTCTTTATGCCAAACGGAGATGTGAAGTCTATAGTGCGTGGCCCGAGTGAAGACCCGGACAAATGGACAAAAGAGTTTTTTCATGCGTTAAAGCAGGAGGGTTACTCGGGTTTCGATCCTCATCCGAGTTGGGGGTGGCCTCCCTACAACCCAAGAATTGGATACCGAGGGGAAAACTAGTCTCGAAGAAAATGCTCAAGCCATTTTCAGCATATTTTATTATCCTGCTTCAATGCTGTTATTCGTACTCGCAGGATTCGGTAGATTTAGACGACCTTAGAGGGCAATACGAAGAGATTGAACGCTCTTACGAGAGCCAAAAGTTGGAACTAGAGCGGTTGGTTCAGATTGGTTATGGAGGCGAAGTACTCCGGTCGGATCTCGCAAGTTTAGCGCAGAACGTCGAGGTACTCTTGGAGCGGTTGGATGGCCTTGGTGAAAATTTGGCGTTAGCCTATTCGGCCCGAGAATTGGATTTAGAGCCACCAGAAATCGATATTTGGGCGGGCCGAAAGAACTCTTCTCCACACGAAGGCTCGATCTTGCCAGGGCAGGATATTTATTTCAGTATCAACAGTGATTGGATAAGTAGCCATTTGCCTGTAACTTTGGAATGGAGCCTCGCGATGCCTGACGGGCAAGTGTCTGAAATGTTGTCGAAGGTTTACTCCATCGAGGAGTTGGAGCCAGGCAATGATTACAGCTTTGGCTTACGCACCGAGGGCATGAAGGAGGGGCTTTACAGAGTTTCCTTGGCCTATGGCGCTATTGATTCGGAAGGGGGACTTAAGAAAGCCGAAAAGATCTTCGAGATAAAGTCCGGCGGTTTAGAGATCCAAAAACTGATTGTGACGGAAGACAAAGACGGAACTGAGCAAACCGAGACTATTCGATCAGCAGAAAATCATTACGTTTTTGCTTACTATACAGCACCCACCGCAGAGGGAGCTGTGGTCGCTCAGTTTGCAATTGAAGAATTTGCATCAGGAGATGTCGTCTTTGAAAATAAAAGCGCATTGGCCCTAAGACCAGAAAGACCTATTCAAAGAGCAGGTCTCGTTATTGATCCCGAAGGAATGGGCCTGATAGAGGGGGAACAATACAAAGTGAGAACCAAGCTTAGTTTTAAAACACCCGAGCAGCGATTGAATGGCACTTCGATAGCTTACTTTTCGTATGGGGAAGTTGATGGCTCCTGCAAGATAACTGCTATCTACGCCTCTGAAAATGACGAAAGTTTTAATGAAGCGCCTGCTGTTTTCAAACCTATGGACACAATTTATTTGGGTCTTGGCTATGAGTCAACGCTAAGAACAGAAGACCTGAAAATAGGGATTTCAATAGAAGACTATTATACTCAAGAGCTAATAAAAGAAGTAATAATAGATCATGCCAATGATCCAGAGAAGTCGTTCGATAAAATTATCGTACCATTTAGTACTGAAGGATTAGAGAAAGAGCAGCGATACAGAATAAATGTTTCAGTTGGGGCAGAAGGCTCTGGTACAGAAAAATCTTCTTCGATGTTTGATTACGGCATTTATCCGCCCCCAGAGTGGCAAGACTATTTACGGGATCTACTTGTTCAGGTTAAAACACCGGGAAGCGAAAATTTGACAGTTTCAAACTCTTCAACAGAAATAAAGTTTAATTCATCGATTAGCGTCAATTTAGAGCCAATATATCCGATAGGCCTAAGAAGTGATTCCCACTTTGAATGGTCTGTAAACGAGACGGAATATTGGCGTCCAAAAAAATTTAAGAGTAGAGATATACCTCTCAATGGTACAGTCGGTGATTGGGCTTTCAATTTCAGTCCAAGTGAAATTGGTAGAAGTTCAGTTTATTATTTGCAGTTGCGTTACTTTCATAGACGCAATCGCAGCAGAACAGGCGAAATAGTCTACACACACGAATTCAGGATAAGTAAACCATTCGATTTATCGATTCGTGACCAGGATGTAATTTACAAAGACGATAGAGACCCGAAAACAGGCTTACCGATTAAGGCTGAGTATTGGGAGGCTTATCCTTGGTTACGAGATAAAATAACGGTTGAGGTAAAAGCGTTGAGTTTTGATTTAGAAGGAGACCTGCATGTAAAGTCTATATTAGAGGATTCCAACGAGATTTTGATAGATGAAAAGAAACCAATAAGTGTAAGGGCAAATATTACTGAGGAGTATTCATGGACTTTGGATCAGCCAGCCTTGAGGTTTGATTTGGCGACGAAATTTCCTGATATCGAGATAGAGAGGGATTTTTGCAAGAAGATATTAACAACTGTCAGGTTGAAGAGCCGCGATGACGGTTATGAAGAAGTACAAGAAGCCATTACAGCTCAGTGGCTGCCAATTCTTAGCTGGGAAGATAACTTAAAGGATATATATGAAGATCAAGATGACCAACCTAAAGAAGGTTCTTACAAGAGATTTGAAATTATCCCCATAGATGATATGAAGGGTCCTTTCGAAAGCTTTATGATTGGTAGAGCAGATGAATATATAGACGGATTAGATATTTATAGTATAGGCAGGGACAAGTTGGAAAATATAGTTCGAGATGAAGAATATACTTTAGTTGGCGTGGAAAGAAAGCGCGAAAATAATGGAAATCTTGTAGAATCGATTTACGAGAAAAAGTTTCCGGTTTTGATTATGTTGGAAGGTTCTCAGGGAAAGCAGGCAGCCTTTTGGACAAAGCAGTTCACTAATACAATCACTATTGCGGATTGGGAAGAGTAAAAGCAAAACTGAACATTTAACAAAAACATAAAGCCATGACATTAAGATCCTACTATATCATGTTTATAATTGCGTTGCTAGGGATATCGCCGATCAGCGGGGCGGATATTCCGAAGGCGGGGGAGAAATGGGTCTGGAAGGAGGTATTAAATACAGCCACGAAAGAGGTCAACGTGGACAAGATATTAAAAGGCCAAGAGCGGCGGTTTAGGGAAATTGAGAAACGGGCGGCAAAGGATGCTGATTATTTGGCGGCTTTGGCGGAGCATTACTTCATGGGGTTTTACGTGAAGAAAAATAGAAGAACAGGTTTACGTTTGTATCGTGAGGCCGCGGCAAAGGGTTCTGCATTAGCGACTTTCCGTATTGGAGAGCTAATGATGTCTGGATCGGATTTTGATAATAATGGATCTTTCGAAGTACCCAAGAACCGTGAAAAAGGCTTAGAGATGATGAACTCATCAGCACCATTGCTAAAAAGGCTAGCAGGGAAAAGTCATGGTGAGGCACAATTCCTCGTTGGAACGTTTCACGAGGATGGAAGGTTCGGCTTTGATCTCAGCCCTAAAAAGGCAATCGACTTCTTCCGTCGCAGTGCCAACCAAGGTGATCCGCGTGGGTTTTACGCTAGTGCCAAGCACAGTAAAGAGTCGGGTAAGAACGCTTCTAGAATAAAAGCCGATCTTTATCACAACAGCGCAATCCTCGATTACGGTCCTGCCGCAGCTAAGCTAGGAGAACTCTACGAGCGTGGAATTGGAAGGCCGAAAGATATATATAAAGCTCGGGTTTGGTATCAAATGGGCGTTTACCAAAGGGACATAGAATCGGCCGTAAAAGAGGTATCATATCTTGCAAAGCAAATTGAAGACCGCGATTCGGAAGACGAAGATTTATTATGGGGCTGGGCGAGAGTAGACGAGAGTACGATGGATGTGATCAGTGAAGCTGTCAAAAATAACGATGCTAGGGGTTTTGAAGCCCTAGCAATAGCTGGGGGAAAATTTAGAGCGGCGCATTTTTATTTGAGGGCCATCTTTTCTGATCCCTCGAACAGGCGCTATTGGGAGGCGTTCAATCGCCGTTTGGAAAAGGAAAAAGCGGGGTTGTACCCAGGAGTATATACTGCATCGAAAATCAACGAAATGCGAAAGCTAGCGGCGCGAACGGGCAACTATGCATACGCGTGGGTTAAAGAGGTAGCTAGGCTGGGATATTTGACTGGTGATGCTATGGACAAGCTTCCTTCCATTTCGGATCTTGCCGAAGGCAGCTCTACTCTGTTTTTTACAAAGGATAGCGGTTTAGTAGCGACCCACAGGAATCATTTTGTTGATTTTCAATACTCTTACAATCAGCCAGTTATATCTTACTGGGAAGTTCGAACAGGGAAACTCCATTCAATACAAGCGCTCCCTCCGGGCTCGCGAATGGTATCCCTTGCTGAAGACAAAAAAACAGCTCTCTTGTATGTCGATCGTGATGCAAGATTTATGCCTGAAACCGAACTTGGCGGTTTATACATTTATGACTTAAGTGATGGAACGTTTCGTATGCTTGATAAACACAGTTATAGTGTAGAAAGCGAATTTAAAGCTTATAAAGATAATGCATTCAGCGGAGGCGGGCGATATGTAAGCTATACGGAAAAACGCGAGGACCGTGACTATTGGGAAAATTTCCTGTATGATCTAGAAAGCGAAGATCGAGATGGTTTCCAAAATTATTTTATTGATTCAGGAGATTTACATCGAATCATAAGCCCGAACGGGCTGCACTCAATAACCGAATCAAGGGAAGCTTCAAATTATTCTTACAGTCACGAACGCGTACCATTTTATAACGACAGCATTCCACTGGGAGAAGCTGGCAAAGCTCTTTACAATGACGGCTTTTTTACATCAGATGGACGCTACCTAGTCGGAGGTGGCTATGCTTTTGATTTAGTTGAGAGAAAGCTGGGTGATATCGGTGGAGAAAAGCCTTTAGGCAAACTCGAAGCTGTCGGAAAGCATGGTATAATCCTAAACTGTGGAGACACCGACTTTGGACTTTATTTCTTTACGGGAGATGCTTTAATTGAGCTATCTCGAAATCCATACGACGATCCGCTTTGGAAAACGATGGATCACACGATCGCTGATGATCATTCAATGATGGCGATTGCTGGCTACAGGGAAAATAGCACTGAAATTGGGTTGTTTTTCCAGCCGCTAAATCTTCCGAGTCAGAACGAAATCGAAGACATTGTTTACAAAGCGAATTCCCAGGATGTAATAGATGATGCTTTGGCGATGTTTGAGGCTGGTTTTGGAGAAATAGCAGTGGATAAGTATATTTCACTAGTTCAGGATGATCGTTTATCCGATCAATCAATCCAAGCGTTACTAGGGAAGCGATCGATGATAGGTGGCCAAGTATTGAGCTCCATTCTCGTCGCTTCAATTGAAACGGCATATAAAAACAAAGAGAAAGTAATCACAGGATACAGCCTTTCAAATAGAAAAAGTGGTGGCGTGGAGGGGCTTTTCGTTGAAGGGTTTGATGTTGGTGGATCGAGAGCCGAGGCAGCCGGCTTGCTAGTTGGAGACCGAGTTTTGCATGTAAATGGCCGTCCGGTGGATGATTCAAATTGGGATATTGTAAAAAGCTACCTCGATGGTTTAGAAGTTGGAGAACGCGTTGTTATTTCAGTGGAGCGCAGGGGAGACGAACTAAGCTTTTCGTATGAAATAGCTGAAGCAATAAGTGAGAGAGGAGTTTCGCAAATCATTGAGCGACTTTTTTTATACGGTTTGTTGGGTAACGCTTGCGGCCACCCAAGCATCGCAAGCGAAGCAGCCCTCAAAATAGAGTCGATCAGAAAAACGGAAGCGTTAGATCGTCTGGCACGTGGAGGCTCAGGTTGGGCTGCCGTTGCGAGCAAATTGCTAAACGCTGTTGCATCAGCCAAGGAAAATGATTTAGAGTCAGCATATAGAGTCTTACTAAGCGAGGTTGGTCTAAAAGCTGAAGATTCTTGGGGTAGTAATCAA
>NZNM01000095.1 GCA_002694885.1 Opitutaceae bacterium
CTCGTACGTAGGCAAAGCCCTTTCGGGCTTTAGACCCGCCCCCGGGGTCTCAGTATTCAAAAATCTAGATACAGAATTCTGCCTGAACTAACATGAACTTGGGCGGTTGGTGTAACACCGAGTGTATCACTCACGATCGCTTTATGCCCCTAAAACAACCTTAGTCGCTGGTATAAAACGACTTAAAAAATGGCGGAGAGAGCGGGATTCGAACCCGCGGTACGCTGTGACACGTACGACGATTTAGCAAACCGTTGCTTTCGACCACTCAGCCATCTCTCCGGTCAAGGTCGCGTAGTTTTTGCTTTTTTGATATCCGATCAATCCTAAAAGTTCAGTTTTTCTTGGCTGTACCAGCGAATTTAGTCCGTTTGACTCGCTTCTCATAAACCATGATCGTCGAAAACACTGTCGTTCTGCTTGGCGACCAAATCCTCTCATTTTTTTGACCTTTCAAAAATGTCGTTTGGGATCTTTACCCGAAGTCGTTAGTTCAGTATCTACTACCCTAATAATTCATCGATAATCTGAGACAAATGGATAAAAAACACCTTTTCACCCTGGGACTGGTTTTAGTTTTCGCACTGGTTGGCTGCCAGAATAAGGAAGCAGAACTTGCCCGAATCTCAGAGCTAGAGGAAGCCATTGAGGCAAAAGAAAAAGCTCTCGCTGAACAAGAGCGCCAAGCTAAAGAAGAGGCCAAAAAGGCCTCGCTCGCCTTGGAAGCCAAGCGTTTGGCTGAAGAAAAGGCTGCTAAAGAAGCCGCTGAGAAGGAGGCCCGTCTTCAGGAGCTAGCGCAAATCAAGTCCCGCGAGGATGCCGCCAAGAAACAAGCGGAAGCCGTCAAGATGGAAGCGGAGAAAGAGGCAGCCCGTCTAAAAGCGGAAAAAGACGCGATTGCCCAAGAAGCTGCTCGTATTGAGGCGATCCGCGAGCGCGAGGCCGCGGAAGCTGCGGAAAAATTACGGGCTGCCCAAGTTGCCCTTCAGGAAGCTAGAGCACAAGGTCGTGAAGATGTGGCGGCTGCCCGTGTACGAGCTCGCCAGGCCGCTATTGAAGAAATGGAGGCTAGAGCTGCCGCTCAAGGACGCATGGCCATGACTGAGGTAGTTTCAGAGGAATGCATATCAAGCGGAGGCACTGCTTACTCCCCTGTATTCTCGCCAAAAACCAATATGAATCGCCTGCAGCCGTCCTACTTGCTAAAGGACTGATCCGGGGCGTTTAAATGGTTTCAAGAAGCTTCCAGTGAGCGCTGTACCAACCGGCGTTTTAGGACGCCCGTTTTTTTGCGACCCAGAAGCGACAGTCTTCTGAAAATCCCAAGACTTCCTCTTTCTCTCTAGCAATCTCGCTTCGCATACGGCAATCGACTACCTTGTAGCCCGCTTTTCGGAGTTCTTGCTCCACTTCCTCGCGAGTCGGCACATGCATGAATGTTGTGCCATGTTCGGTCTCGAAAAGCCGATCCCCTTCTTCTATGAGCGAAGTATTCTTTGCCAGATCATGCTCAAAATTATCCGCGTCGTTAAAGACCTCTCGGTAAAGCGAGTCCTCTCGATCGAGCGTCGTAAAAATAAAAATCCCTTTCCGGGACAACACTCTAAAAATCTCATCCAAGGCTCGTCGACGCTCCTCCCAGCCTGGAATCTGCATCAATCCATTAAACCCGAAAACGACCGCATCGAAGGCATCCTCTCCGAAACTCAGGCGAGTCGCATCCTCAATGCCAAATGAAACGTCCGCCTCCAGAAACGAGGCAATCGACCTAGCCTCCGAGACCATATCTGGGGAGAAATCAGCTCCTGACACGCGACTATACCCCATTTTCCACAACCCGATTGCGATTCGACCTGCTCCACAACCCAAATCCAAAACCCGATCCTTTCTTAGAATTCTCTCCTCGAACACAGCGCGCTCGGCTTTCCACAAGCCAATATTCGCTACAGCTCGAACATAATGGTCAACAGTTCGCGGGTCGCTAAAATATTCGCGGATCGCCTCGATATCGACAGGCTTGCGACGAGGAAGCGATTTACAGGTCATTTTTTTCACAAAAAGATTGATTCGGTCAGAAGATCCAATCTTATTACGCGCTTTTATTTCTGATGAAAGCGACAATCCAAACCCAGGGCAAGCAGTACACGGTAACTGAGGGCGACGTTCTCGTCCTAAATCGTTATCCCGAGACCGACGCTGGCTCGAAAATCGAAATTAACGAAGTGCTCACCCTTGGGGAAGGTAAGGAATTCAAACTCGGCTCGCCATTCGTGGATGGAGCCAAAGTGTCCGCAACCATACTCGAAAACAAGCGCGGGAGAAAAGTAGTCATCTTCAAAAAGAAGAAACGGAAAGGCTACCATCGCCGCCGCGGACACCGCCAAGAGCTTTCCGTTATAAAGATCGATTCGATCGACTCGTAACAACTTTAGAGGAAACAGGATATGGCCCATAAAAAAGGACAAGGAACCAGTAAGAATGGACGCGACAGCGCAGCCCAGCGCCTCGGCGTCAAAAAGTTCGGCGGACAGCGTGTAATTGCTGGAAACATCATCGTTCGCCAAAGAGGCACTCGTTTCCATCCAGGAACTAACGTAGGCATGGGCCGCGACCACACTTTATTCGCTCTGACTGATGGAGTGGTGAAGTTCGACAAAGAGCGTCGTAAAGTCGCTATCGAAGCCTAGCCAATCCTACAACCGATTTTCAGGCCCTATCTTCCAATTGGAAGATAGGGCTTTTTTACGTCTTCCCAATTGCGGGATTCCGATAGCATTGCCATTGGCTCAAACCTTTTTTAGAGTAGTATAACTACCCCTAAACTCACGGGGGCTCCTTGGCGATATAAAGGGGAGGAATAGACGACATCGTGGAAGACAAACGACTACAAGAGCTGCTTAAGCAGAAAACCCTTATCGAGGGACATCTGCAATGGATTGAATCTGAGATCGAGTCATTGCAACCAGCAGCGACCGCATCAGTCCAAGCTCATGAACCAACGGGCAATCGCCTGGAGAATCTTGAATCCGACGACACGAATCCCGTCAATCTACCGATCCCTCCCGCAGAGACTGGCGTTGACCCCGATCCCAACGTTGCCGTTTCGGACATCTATGACGAACTCGGACCTAACACTCGAGATTCTGTCAATGACGCGAGACGCGGATGCATCACCATCTTTGCCTGCGCATTCCTGGCCCTGGGATTACTGTCGCTCTGGGTCTGGCACAAGTACTGATCAGATTGACATATTGTTTAGCGCAACGCGTGAGCATTTGCCATGGCGATGCCGCTGAGCATGCTGCCAACAATACCCAAAAAACCCTGGTCCGTTCCGCATAGAAAAAGATTGGAAATCGGAGTAACCCCAGTTCGATACTTTCTGGCTGAACCGTAGATGGCCCCTCGCATTCGCCACGAATAACGCTCAACAGTCGTCGGCGTAAACATGTCAAATGCGATACACTCGTTTGGATAGGCCAATTCTGTTTCCGGCATGAAACTCTTGGCCGCTTCCCAAATCTTCGGGCGCCACGATTCTTTTTCGTTTCGATACCTATCTTCTGGATACGATTTCCACAGTCGGTAATTCGCCAGGCAAGTAACTCGAACAACCCCTTCCGAAAACTCCCCTTCGGCATAGTCGAAGTTCTCGGGAATGCAAATCACGCCGCTTTCCAGATCCACCGGGCTTTCAGGAGATCGGTATCGGAAACGTTTAGCCCCATTGAAGAATACGATGGCGTCCTCTCCCCATCCGAATTCCTTCATCGATTTGCCAAAAGTGGAAATCGTCTCGGTGAACGACAGCTTTCCCGGCTCGCTTTCGCTATTCCCTAGCCATTTTTCGGAACACAGGGCATCGGTCTCAGGCAGCCCTGCGGATGATAGAACAATATTTGCTTTTACTTCCTCACCACTATCGAGAATCAATCTCTCTGCTCGACCTTCGACGACCTCAATCTTCGCTATCCCAGTATTCATTCTCCTTATACCACCTACTTCTCGATAGCGTTTAAGCAGCAATTTGATAATCCCTCGAATCCCATCGAAGGGCCGAGCGAATCCTTCGAGGAAAATGGATTTGAACATGACAACGAATTGACCGAAATCCATATCTTCCTCTGTCGAACTGCCATAGTACATGAGCGGGCAGAAAATCATATCCTCCAAGAGTGGATTCGAAATCCGGGCCTGAACGCGCTCCCTGGCTGATTCATAGGGATAGTCGATCCGCGAGTCGTCGAAACCTTGGACATCTTCGACAAGCTTTCGAAATCCATCTACTTGGTCGGGAAACTCGCGATCGATTTCCGATTCCAGCAATCCGAAATCGTTGCTGAACTTGAGATCCGTTCCCCTAAAGGCGATACGAGACCTTTTCTGCTCGCTCAAATTGAGATCCTCTCTCCGAATTCTTAACTGCCGGAGAATGCGATTCAAGGGCGCCGCCTTCACGCCTGGCTTCACGAAATTGGTCATCGCATGCAGACCGACATCGTACTTCCGACCATCCAGGGCATAGAAGCTATTCAAACCGCCAGGGGCGTAGTGACGCTCGAAAATGCAGACTTTCTTCCCGAAATGAGCCGAGCGGATCCCGGCGGCGATACCCGACATCCCAGCTCCAATTATGGCCACATCGTACGTCTCCATTTTCGTATACGATTTATAACTACATAAAAATGGCCCGACATTCCCGTCGGACCTAGAAATTCGCATGGTAGCGACTGCCTTAGACCAATGCGTTAAACTTCGGAGTCAGATACGCGGCGCAGCTATCCAGCGACACCAACTCGCCATACTCGGATTCCGGTACTTCGATCCCGTGCTTCTTCCGGAGTTCCATAACAATATCGAGGAAGTCCATCGAATCGAGATCCAGTTGCTCCCGCAAGGCCACATCGGGCTTAACATCGCTCAGCTCCTCGTCAGGAGCGATTTCCGCGATGATATCGAGAACCACTTGTTTGCATTCGTCTTTACTCATAAAAATGTGTCCGTTACTGGTCTGAAAAGCGCCTGACAATGAGCGCTGAATTAATTCCGAGCATACCAAAGGAGTTATTGAGAATGGCGTCAACTCGTTTTGCCTGAGTGGGTTGATTCAGAACAAGATTGGGAATCGAGCACTTGGGATCGAGGTCATCGATGTTGATGGAGGGGTGAACCATCCTATCCTCGAATGAAGGCAAATTGCCCGCCAGCTCTAGAGCTCCCGCCGCTCCCATCGCGTGACCGATAAACCCTTTGGTATTATTGACATAGGTATCTGGGCAATTCTCGAAAACCTGGGCTATCGCTTGGCATTCTTGGATATCTCCCATCGGCGTGGCGGTGGCATGGGTATTGACAATATGGATGTCCTGAGAGGCCATTCCCGCCTTCTTCAAAGCAGCTCGCATACACTGCGTCTGGCGCTCTGGATTGGGTAACACATAGTCCGTGGCGTCCGAATTGACATGATATCCCACGATTTCCCCGTATATTTTCGCATCTCTGGCTAAAGCATCGTCCAATCGTTCGAGCGTGAAAAGAGCGCCACCCTCACTAACAACAATACCGTTTCGAGCCGTATCAAAGGGGCGAGAGGCCTTGTTCGGATCTTCGTGCTCAGCAAGCGCTCCCTGACTCTTGAATCCCGCGAAAATCCCGAAGGTATGAATGCTCTCGGAAACGCCTCCGGCTATAGCGAAATCAACCTCCCCCAGCTGCAGCATTTGCACCGCGTGAACTAAACCTAGGTTTCCGGCTGCGCAAGCGGCTCCAATCGTGTAGGCAGGTCCAGTCACCTTCAGATTGAGCGAGGCCTCTCCAGCGGCATTGTTAGCAACGGTTCTCGGATTGTGATGATGAGTCCAGAATTTCGTATCGTAGTCGAACTGGGAAATGTTGTGGATCTCATTCTCGGTTTCCACATTCCCGTGTTCTGTAATCCCCACATAAATACCGATTCGATCCTTATCCATCGTCTCGAAATCGGCTCCCGAATCTTTCAACGCTTCATGAGCGCAATAAATCGACACGCTGCCCGCTCGTGTACCAACCCGAACTTCCTTGCGTTTCTGGTAACGAAGTGGGTCGAAATCGCAGATACCCGCCAGGACCTCTCCCATGAAGCGGATCTCTGTACGACTAATGCCCGCAACACCATTGAGAAGATTCCCTCGATACTCCGAGAGGCTATTCCCGTTAGGGGCGGTAAGTCCAACGCCCGTTATGACGACTCTGCTAACTTCCATTACTTGTAAAGAAAGATTTTGCTATCCGTTGAGGATTGCTCTTTCCGTAGCTAAAAAGTCCCATCGATCAACAATAATCCAGCCACATGAAAATACTTGTCATCGGCGGAGCCGGATACATCGGCAGCCATTGCGTTCGCCAATTAGTCGCAGCTGGTCACGAACCTGTGATCGTAGATGATTTCTCCTACGGGCATCGCGACGCCATTTCCGGCGATGTAAAAACCTATGAAGGAGACCTCGGGAATCGCGAATTCATGGAGGAAATCCTCAGGTGCGAAGCCATTGATGTTGTCATGCATTTCGCCGCCTTCATCAACGTCGGCGAATCGGTTGCCGATCCCCTCAAATATTACGAAAACAACGTGGCCAAGACTGTCCGTTTGTTGGAAGCAATGAAGGCGACCGGAGTTGGTAAATTCATTTTCAGCTCATCTTGCACCATTTTTGGGGATACCGACGAAATGCCCTTACGCGAAAATCTGCCGCTCAATTCTTTCAGCCCCTACGGCCAGACAAAGCAGGATGTCGAAGTTATGCTAAGCTACTGCGCCAAAGCCTACGGCCTTTCCAGCGCCTGCTTCCGGTATTTCAATGCCTCCGGGGCCGACCCAAAAGGGGGCATCGGCGAGGATCACGATCCCGAAACACACCTGATTCCTCTAGCTATCCAAGCGGCCATGGGCCAGCGTGACAAACTCACGGTTTTCGGAACCGACTACCCGACTCCCGATGGAACATGCTTGCGTGACTATGTTCACGTAAACGATCTAAGCCGGGCTCATATCGCATCGTTCGAAAAATTGAATGAACCCGGCACCGAGCTCCACTACAATCTAGGGACCGGCAAACCAGCTAGCGTTCTCGAGGTCATCAAAGTCGTCGAAGAGGTAAGCGGACTCCCAGTTCCTCATGATATTGGACCTCGGCGTGAGGGTGACGTACCTGCTGCTTATGCGTTTCCTGAGAAGGCGATTTCCGAGCTGAATTGGAAAATAGAGTTTCCCGATATCCGTTCTATCGTGAAAACCGCCTGGAAATGGCACGAATCTCATCCAAACGGGTTCGAAAAATAGACGCGGGCCAAGCTCGAATCCAACAATAAACTAGCCGATCTTGGGGTTCAGGCAGAGCTACAGGTACGTTCTAGGTGAGATCTTTTACGTAGCGAACGATATTTTACTGGACGAACAGTTTAATTCGCCGCAGCGTTAGCCGTTTGGGGATAGACAGACCGCCTGCTCCACTCTCCCACAAACAACCCTTGGAACTTAATTTTCGAGCAGATCTCAAACGCAATGAATGCTATCGTAATCGAGGACCAAATTCTTTTCCGGGAATTGATCGTCAACGTTTTGAAGAACGACTTCGGTCTAAACGTACTAGGCGAATACGAAGATGGGGAATCCGGCCTCGAGGCCTGCATCGATCAACGTCCAGACCTCGTAATTTTGGATATCAAGATCAAGAAACTCGGCGGTCTTACCGTGTTCAACCGACTCAAAGACCGAGCGCCTGATCTTAAAGTTGTTCTCGTTTCTGCCCACTTCACCCCCGAGATCGTCAAGAACACTGTCGAGCGAGGCGTGAATGGCCTCGTGACCAAGGACAGCTCTGTCGAAAGCTTGAAAGACGCTATCGGCCAAATTCTCAAGGGAGCCGTTTACTATTCACCGGAAGCCTACAAACTACTGCGTCAGCCGGTAACCAATCGGGAATACAACGACAGCCTCAAGATGCTTACGCCAAGAGAAACCGACGTCCTTCAAATGGTCGGAGAAGGCTACAGCTCAAAAGAAATCGCCCAGGCTTTCGGACTAAGCGTCCGCACGATTGATGCCCATCGCTCGAACATCATGCGGAAGCTAAAACTACGCGGAGCTACCGATATGACTCGTTTGGCTGTAAAGCTGAAGCTAGTCAGCCAAGACTAGCGAATTTCAGACATCTTTCGCCCGCTTGTTGAGAGCGCAGCTTTGCTTTTACAAAAATCGCTGGGTCTCGGAGTCGTACTGGCTGTACTCCGCTTCGATTCGATCAGGCAGTTCCGTCAATTGCTCGAGGTCGCCATCTTCCCGACAAACCTGCACCGCATATGCGGCAAGCTCATTGATTCGTTTTGCGCCCATGGCCGCTGACGAACCTTTGATGTTGTGAAACATGTCGTGGATCTCGGACCGCTCCCCTTCCGGCAGAAGACGCCTAAGTTCACCGATTAAGTCAGGGCCTTCGGAAATGAATATTCCGTGCAGGCGATGATATAGCGTCGCTTCGCCGCCCGGTTGATCCAGCAGCTCTTTTACCTGAGACTCAACGACGGTCTCCACATGCTCAATATCGAGAGATGACATTCAAAGATGGACTAAAATTCTTGCCGGGCTTCCAAAGCGCTTTTCAGCGTTACGGCGTCGGCATAGAGAACGGATCCGCCGCTTGGCAACCCAAAACCGATGCGCGACACCGTCACTTCAGACGGCTGCAGAAGATCAATCAGATAGTGGCAGGTGGCCTCTCCCTCTATATCGTTGGGTAAAGCGAGAATGAGTTCCGTCGCATCGCCCGAACGTACACGGCTCAGAAGCGCTTCAATATTTAGATCATCAGGCCCCACGCCATTTATGGGCGAAAGTTTCCCGTGAAGCACGTGATAAGATCCCGTATAAGCGCCAGACTTTTCCAAGGACATCAGATCACTAACGTGCTCCACAACGCAAACCTGACCACTACTGCTTCGGCGATTGTCAGTACAAATCCCGCACTCGGCATCTTCACTTAAATTGCCGCAACGCGGGCAACTGGCTACGCTCTCTTTGGCCAATTTTAAGGCGTCGATGAGAATTTGGCAGTCTTCCGGCTTTTCTTGGAGCAGGTGGATCGCCATTCGCTCCGCAGATCGGTACCCAACACCTGGAAGCTTTTTCAGCTGCTTTTGCAGGGCATCAAATGTGGGAGTCATTATCTAAAGCCGACGTTAACCGCGCGAACTACATCAAGCCAGGAATCGCCATGCCTTCAGTAGCCTTCCCCATCTCCTCTTCGTGCACCGCTTTGGCTTTCACACTAGCTTCTTTGACCGCTTCAAGAATCGTCTCCTCTACCAGGGAAGCTTCCTCTTGAAGCAATTCTGGATCCAGAGAAAGACCTCTAAACTCCCCCGATGCAGTGATAGTTACGGAAACGGCTCCGCCTCCGCTGGAGATCTCCAACTCTTTTTCAGCGAGTTCGCTTTGCAGCGACTCGATCTTCTTCTGCATCTTTTGCGCTTGCTTGAGCAGCTTTCCAACTCCGGCCATGGCTTATTCCAAATCGATTTAAATTATAACGGGCAGACACTCCAATCGGACGCGTCCGAAATCGCTGCCAGCTTTTGCTTCTAGCGCTCAGGGTCAACTCGAAATCAATTGAGACATGCCAGCCAATCCGTCAGGGAAACGGGGAGCCCAACCGAAGGCATCACGGAATCGTTTATTCGAAATGCGTCGGTTCGCGGGCCGCTCGCCATTCGACTTGCGAGAACTTCTTGAGGCGACGAGATTGGGATCGAAACTCAAGGGACCTACTCCCATCGCTGAAGCCAGTCCTGTAACGAGTTCAGCTTTGGTTTTTGGCTGATTATCTACAACATTGAAGACGCCTCCTTTCCCGGGAGAGATGTCCAATACCACTTCAATCGCGGAAACGATATCTTCCAAACGGATCAAATTTAAAAAGTAGTCGCCATACCCCGGGAGAACGCCATCTGCTTCGCGTACCCGTTTAGCCAGGAACGAACGTCCAGGACCATAAATTCCTCCTAGACGCATGACCACTTTCGCCGAGCAATGGGGCCCCGCTAGGAAAGCTTTCTCCGCTTCCAGCATGATTTCCGCTCGTTCGCTGTGCGGCGAAGCATCGTCTTCCCCAACCCATTCGCCCTGCGAATCTGGATACACGGAAACACTGCTTGTGTAGATCGCCCGTCCTTCAAATCCCGACTTGTCCATCCAATCGACGAAAGAGCGATTACCCTCAACATACGACGAGCGATAGCCCGCTAAACCTCCACCAGCTGAACTAACGCAGTTGACCGCCCAATCGATATCTTGGGCCCAATCATGCCAATCGTCACCTTGAACCGCTCCCCGGAATAACTCCAAGCCTTCGCTGGCCAAACCATCCGCCGTATCCTCATTTCGCGTGACTGCAAAAACGCGATCGCCAGATGATCGTCGGCTCAGAGCCAATGCTCTCCCGACATAGCCGCACCCTAGTATCAAACCTGTTTTCACAAATCGTAGTTTACTCGCTCATTCCGCTTGCCATGAAAGTCTCTGGCGGCCGATCTTCTACATCACAATGAAAAACGACGCCGACGAATCCCTACGACAAAAACGTGTTCTCGTACTGGTGTTCGATGGCATCGAAGAAGTCGAAGCCTTGGCCCCCGTCGATATCCTGCGCCGAGCCGGCATCGACGCGATCATGGCCAGTCTGGAAGATTCGAAAACGGTCACCGGAAGAAGCAATATATCCTTCGAGGCCGACACCCTTTTTCCTGACATCGAGCCAGAATCCTTCGATCTCGTTTTTCTACCCGGCGGCCCAGGTGTCCTCGAACTTATCGACGACCAACGGGTTTCTCAACTGATTCAATCCTTCGATCAATCGGAGAAACCCATAGCCGCAATTTGCGCGGCCCCAAAAGTTTTAGCCGCTTTCGGTATTCTCAACGGACGGCCTGCGACGAGTCACCAATCAGTACGGTCCGATCTTCCTCAACCTAGCGATGAGCCTATCGTCGTCAGCGACCACATACTAACTTCCCAAGGCGCTGGCACGGCGGTCGATTTTGGGCTCCGTCTCGCTCGTCTATTAACCGGTGACACGGTCGCTCGGTCAGTCGCCGCATCCATCCACGCTCCGCAATAATTTTCATTCATGGTTAAAGAACACGATTTCATCGCTATAGGTGGGGGCAGTGGCGGCTTCAACGCCGCCCGTGTTGCTCGTCAATACTCAGACAACGTGGCTATTGTCGATGGCGCTACCGAACTGGGCGGGCTTTGCATTTTGCGAGGCTGCATGCCGTCGAAAACGCTCATCTATTCCGCCGAGGTTCTCCACCTGGCCCAAAAGGGGAAGGCATTCGGTTTAGATATTCCAGAAGCGCGCGTTGATATGGAAAGGCTACATCAGCGAAAACTGGATACAATCAAGGAATTTACCGATTATCGGGTCGAATCCATGCAAAGCGGCAAGTATCATCTATACCGGAACTTCGCTAAATTCATCGACGAAGACACGATCGAGCTCGACAATGGCGATCGACTAAAAGGCAAGCATTTCATCATTGCGACCGGGTCCTGCATTTCCAAGCCGCCAATTCCCGGTATCGATGATCCGGATATTTGGACAAGCGATGATGTTCTCGACCTCGCAACACTACCAGAATCGATCATCGTTCTCGGCGGAGGAGTCGTGGCCTGCGAACTTGCTCAATTCCTCCACCGAGTAGGTGTCAAAACGATTCAGATTCAGCGCAGTCCTCATATCCTAAAAGATCAGGCTCCCGATGTTTCGGAAGTCGTGGAGACCGCTCTGCGCGACGAAGGGCTCACACTCTATACGGGTACGAAACTTCAAAGCATCGCCCGAGTGAACGATGAATTTGAAATCACCTTCGAGCACAAAGGAGAAGAAAGACCCTGTTCTGCCAAGCAGGTCGTCAACGCCCTCGGTCGGTCGCCGGCTACTGATAAACTTAGCCTGGAAAAAGCCGGCATCGAGCTCAAGCCCAACGGCCAAATCGTCACTGATGCTTACCAACGGACAACGAACTCGAGGGTCTATGCAGCCGGGGATTGCGCAGGGCCGTTCGAGATTGTCCATACCGCTGTGCTTCAAGGAGAGATCGCCGCCTATCACGCGTTTGGCATCGATAAAAAGCCGCTTAACTACGACCACATGCTCGATGTGGTTTTCACTGATCCGCAGGTTGCTCGTGTGGGACTGACCGAAGCGAGGCTCAAAGAGAAAGGGATCGATTTCATCGCCGCCGAGTACCCATTCGATGATCACGGGAAATCGATTTTGATGGAAGCGAAATACGGGTTCGTTCGCGTTTTCGCCGAAAAGCCGACCGGACGCATCCTCGGAGCGGAGATCGTTTCCAAAGATGCTGGCGAGCTCATTCACGCCCTTTCGGTGGCCGTATCCAACAACCTCACGGCAGAGTCCTTGCTTCGAACTCATTGGTACCATCCGACCCTTTCGGAGATCCTAAGCTATCCTCTTGAAGATATCGTAGACGAGCTCGCCGAAGAGGCTAACTGATTGGCAGAAAATGCGCCAGATGTTCATCACAGGTCCCTCGCGCGGCTTCGGATTGGCTTTGGCCAAGCGACTGGATACGGGAAATAGCCAGATAGTTGGCCTGTCGCGCTCTAGAGGGGACTTTACCGGTAATTACATCGAATGCGACTTCAGCAATCCGGAGGCGGCTGCCAGGACGCTTGAAAAGACATTCGCTCAAACGAATTGGCATAATTTCAAATCTGTCGTGTTTGTCGCCAATTCAGGTATTCTCGAGCCAATCGATTTTCTCGAGAAACTATCGGTAAGGGATATCCAAAATAGCCTCACGATAAATTTGGCGGGTTCGTTCATCTGCCTGCAGCAGTTCCTGATCGCTACTCGCGAACTGCAAATACCCAAACTCTTCATACAAATTAGTTCAGGAGCCGCGTTGCCCGAGCGGGCCAAGCCTTCCTGGTCGCTTTATTGCGCGGCTAAAAGCGGTCAAGAGCAACTGGTGAGAACGATCGCCAAAGAACAGAACTTCGTCTCCTTTCCTGCCAAAGTGGTTAACTTTAATCCCGGAGTCATGGAAACCGCCATGCAGGAACTGATCCGCTCTACGCCGCAATCGGCCTTTCCCGAAGTTGATCGGTTTATCGAATTGAAAGAGAAGGGCCAGATGAACGACCCTGCAACGATAGCGGACGCTCTCGCCAAGCTCATCGATTCCTTCGAAAGCCTAAACAGCGGAACGACCTACCTATTTTCCGATTTCCTTTAAGCAAGGCAATCGTTCTTTTACGTAATTGGTACGAATTGGTAGGGCTGCTTGTCCCCAAGCAGACGCATAGGATGGGAAACATACAAGGAATTCGGCCGGTTAGAGACAACCGCCCCTACCCTTGCTTAACCGTCTAGCAGCCGAACCAACTAGAGCATCCGCATTCCGAATTTCTTCAAAATACGATTGGTTTCTTTCACTTTATACAGAAAATAGCACCCTATCAATCTATGACCTACACACCGCCTGAATTTCTCGTCGATCTACTCAAAGCAAAAAGTCCGTCTGGAGCCGAAGGACAGGCCCAAGCAGTCTTCGATCAATATGTCGAATCGAGCGCCGACGCCTATCAGCGCGATGTTCTGGGGAACCGTATTGCCACTTTGAATCCCGAGGGAGGTCCAACCGTCATGTATTCAGGGCATCTCGACGAACTGGGATTCATCATCAACTATATCGATGACAACGGATTCCTCTACTTTCGCACTATCGGTGGGCATGATCGGCTAATCATTCCCGGTCGGCGAATACTCATCCAAACTAGCAACGGCGTCCTTAAAGGCGTCACCGGCAAGCGAGCTATCCACATGATGGATCAAAAGGATCGCGAGAAGATACCAAAAACCAATGAGATGTGGATCGATATTGCCGCCAAGGACAAAGCCGACGCGGAATCGCGCGTTCGGGTGGGAGATGTGGCCACCTATGATCACGAATTCGAACTCATCAACGGCTCGGTGGGAACCGCTCGGGCCTTCGACAATAAGTGCGGAGCCTATATCGTAGGGGAAACGATTCGCCGCCTAGCGAAAGGCGACAAACCACTTGAAGCCAAAGTCGTCTCCGTCGGCACCTCCCAAGAGGAAATCGGCGTGCGCGGAGCCACCACTTCTAGTTTTGGCGTCAACCCAGACTTCGCCGTAGCTGTTGACGTCGGGCACAGCACGGATCACCCGGATTGCGATAAACGAAAATTCGGTTCCACCAAACTGGGAGGTGGACCTATCATCACACGGGGCCCGAATATCAATCCAATTGTATTCGATAAATTGATATCGGCAGCGGATGAACGAAACATTCTCTACCAGCTCGAAGGCGATCCCTACCCGACCTATACCGACGCCCGAGCCATTCAGATGGCCGGAGCGGGGGTCGCAACCGGACTGATTTCCGTTCCCTTGAGATACATGCACACGCCTAGCGAGGTCGTGGACCTTGAAGATGTCGAAGCTTGCGTCAAACTCCTAGTCGCCTTCGCCGAGGATCTAAAGGCCGGCGAAACGGGAAATTGGTAGAGGGCAGATAGGTATTCATGCTCTATCTCTGATTAAGCCGAAACCGCCGACGCAGCGGGGCATTTCTGAAGGTAGGGAGGATCGGCTCGTTCCTCCGATTTACGCGTGCGGAGGACCGAGCCGATCCTCCCTACCAAATAGCCGAAGCCACCGACGCATCAGGGTCTGCGACAAGCTTCAGGGCATTGGACCTAAATGCGAATAATACCCCTTACAAAAAGGATTGGGTAAGTAGCGGAGCGTGAAGCGATCTTGGGCAAGGCGGCTTGCTTGCAAG
>NZNM01000096.1 GCA_002694885.1 Opitutaceae bacterium
CTGGTAGTAATGTTTTTAATTTGATCGGAGCCCCCGATACAGCCATCTTAAGGAATGATACACTGAGAGCGAGGGGTCCATTCGGAACGCCTATTTTAGCAGGCACTTCTATCGCCCTAGTCACACCCGCCCTAGTATTTATCAAAAATTTGCATAGCAAACTATCTTACTCAAGTATGGCGGTGGGAGGGCTTGGCATTTATTCTACCGGATCCTCAACCCCCATTGCCTCTCTTTTACTAGCGGTTCTTGCAATGCTTCTCTGGAATTATCGCAGATACACTAAGCAAGTGGTACTTGGGGCAATTTTTGCGATTATGTTCCTCCAATTATTTCGAGAACGACCGGTTTGGTACCTTATGGCCTTGCCTGATTTTGTCGGTGGTAGCACGGGATGGCACCGAGCGTACTTAATCGACACCGCTATCACCCATTTTTCGGAATGGTGGCTCTGGGGGACGGATTATACACGGCATTGGATGCCCTACGGACTTTCAGCAATACCCCAACATTGCGATCTAACCAACTATTATATCCATATAGGTGTTACAGCGGGATTTGGGGCGACTTTGCTGCTAGTTCTTATTATTTTTTCGGCCTTTAAAAGCATTTATCAGACTTTTCATTCCTCTTTATACCTAGATACAAACTCACAATTTCTAATTTGGATTACTGGGACGATGCTTTTTACACATACAATTACATTTCTAACGATATCCTACTTCGATCAAACCTACGCTTTATTTATGATTACTCTTGGTGCTTGTTCGAAAATTACTACGCCCAGCTTTCTAAATCAAGATTCATGAACGCGAGTAATTTTGTTCTCTTCTGTAAAAGATTACGAACTAGAGCCTATACGAGTCTTCTTAAAAATGGATTCGGTTCCTTCGGTGAGAGCTCAATCGTCGAACCTAGTCTACGATTTAATCGATTAAAGTCAATTGAGGTAGGGTCAAATGTATTCATTGGCAGTAACTGCTGGCTAAATGTTGAAAAACGTAACGAACTATTTGGTGCGATTTTGGTCGGTGATAACGTATCGATTTCTGGGTACACGACTATATCCGCTGTAAGATCCGTAATTATAAATCCAGACGTACTCATTGCACGCTACTGTTATATAGCTGATCACGCACATCAATTTCTAGATAAATCGACGGCTATCAAGAATCAAGGCCTCAACAAAATCGACAAAGTTCAAATTAAAGAAGGTGCTTGGATCGGACAATCAGTGGTAGTATGCCCTGGCGTTACCATAGGAAAAAATTCTGTCATTGGAGCAAATTCCGTGGTAACGAAGAATATTCCCGACTACAGCGTAGCCGCCGGAGCTCCGGCAAGAGTTTTACGAACCATTTAATGGATTCAACTCTTTTCATTTCCTATCATTTCCCCCCTCAAGGGGGTGCAGGCGTACAACGTTCAATCAAATTCGCAAAACTTTTGCCGCTATTCGACGTAAAACCTACAATTCTGACGACCTCTTTCGATAAACCACGCGCGGCAGAATCGTGGACTCCGTACGATAAGACTATGTTAACTGAAGTTCCAGATACGGTTAACGTTCTTCGTATTGCCTGGCCTTCTGATGAACTAGAATACGATAGAGTTTTTGATTCAATTGACCTCAGCGAATTTAATTCGGTGTTTGTTACACTATCCCCTTTTTCTGACGCCCTCTTCGCCGCGTCGATAGCCCGAAAAATTGGTAAACCTTGGATTGCCGATCTCCGAGACCCGTGGGCCCTCGACGAGTTCCAAGTCCATCGCAGCTTTTGGCACCGTCGAGTCGAAGTGCGAAAAATGCTAAATGCGTTATCAAGCGCCTCGCACATAATAATGAATACCCCTGAGGCAGTGCAAAAGTTTCGCAATGCCCTCCCCGAGCTTTCAGATACACCGATTACGCCTATCACAAATGGTTATGACGCAGACGATTTTAAAACTTGGCATCAAAAAATCGAAAACGACAAATTCTCCATCGTTCACTCAGGTTTCCTGCACACAAAGTCGGGCCTCCGCCAACGACGGCGTCGAATTGAATACCTTTTGTTAGGTAGGACTGTTGAGGGAATGCAATCGCTAACCCGATCGCATTTCTATCTACTGCAAGCAATTGAGAGATTTTTAGAATTCGTTCCGTCAGCTCGAAAAGAAACTCGACTTACTCTGGCGGGTGCACTTAACGACACCGACCTAGAAGTCGTTCATAGATCCGACGCGAAGGATATCGTGGAAACTCCGGGCTATCTTAATCACAATGATAGCGTTTCCTTAATTCGGAATGCGGATCTTCTCTTCTTTCCGATGCATAGGCTCGCTCCTGGCCACCGGTCCTCGATTGTACCAGGAAAGGCCTATGAGTACATGGCAACAGGCAAGCCTATACTTGCAGCCGTACCAGAAGGGGATGCAAAAGACTTTCTCAAAAAATACGGAGCCGCGTTTCTTTGCGGCCCTGATGATGTAGATGCGATGGCACAAATCCTTTCCGAAAGATACAATGCCTGGAAAAAAGACACCCAATGCCCGGTGCCCAACTGGGAGTTTATTCAACGGTTCGAGCGGAAAAACCTTACACGCATGTTAGCCGAAGTAATTAATAGCGTAGTCGCCTGCCGCTCATGAGAAATCTTTCCAAAAGCGACTTCACTTTAGAGTGCCATCAACCAGGCCCTTCTCTCATTCTAGTTAGAGACTCCGGAATTCACGTGAACGCGATGCAAAACCACCAGTGTAGCGAACGATGGCTCTGTGCGATCGCCAGAACTGGACTGTGCTCCAGTGCCATTTCCTCAATTAAGCCCTTTTGAAAAAGGAACACCTCTTGGCTTACTCTAGACGCGGCACGGAACTTCAGCAAATGAACGCGAGAGAAGCTTTGGCTGCGCATCTCGCGACCAATCTTCGGGTTGGTTTCCCATTTCGAATGCCTCTGGAAAGGCATACCTTGCCCAGAAAGGTCTTATTAAGAATCGACTGCTCTAGTCCCGTCGAACAATTTTTCGAGTAACGATTAGACCAATCACACGATCATAAAAATCTTATGTGCGGATTTGTTGGCATAGCATCGTCAAAAAAACTATCTTCTCTCGAGCAAGAAGGCATTCTAAACCGTATGTCTACAGCTATTAAACACAGAGGGCCAAATTCATCTGGGTACATAGACACAGGATTTATCTCTGCTAAATTTTTGAGGCTTTCCATTCAGGACCTGAAAAACGGAAACCAGCCCATTCACAACGAGACCGGATCGGTTTCTGCATTTCTAAACGGGGAAATATATAATCATCTTGATCTCCGTAAGGAATTAGCATCGCTAGGGCACGACTTAAAATCCCAAAGCGATGCCGAAGTACTGCCACATTTATACGAAGAGTTTGGGATAGATTTTCTTTCCAAGCTTAACGGCATGTTCTCGATACTGATCGTCGATCGTGAAAATAAGCGGAGTTACCTTTGCCGGGACCCGATGGGCATCAAACCTTTGTATTATCATATAACTGACGATTTCTTTATTTTCGGATCAGAACTTAAAGCTATACTTGCTAGCGAACTTTTCAACCCGACGATTGATCCTGAGAGCGCGATAGAATTCATCAATTCCTTTTACTGCTCAGACCCTAAAACTGTTGTAAAGGACGTTCTTAAGGTGCCAGCGGGTACCTACATAGAGATTACCCAAACACTTGAGCATTCTATAAATCCTTTCTATTCTTTCCCCCATTACAAGGAAGGTAGCACCGTTGCTCCAAATTTAGAAGAACTCGAAAATCTGCTGTCTGACGCAGTTGATTTACAATTAGCCGCTGACGTCCCTGTGGGCGTCAGTCTCTCTGGCGGACTTGATTCAAGCCTCCTGGCGAAGCTGGCAACCCGATCCAAAAGAGCCAGCGAGATCAGCACATTCACGATTCATTTCGAAGGCACACCTGATGAGGAAGCTAACAATGCCAGGGATTTGGCAACAGCCTTAGGTTTGTCTCATAACATTTTCTTCGCAACCGCTAGTCATTTTCTAGAGAATGCAGCGTATATGACTTGGATCTCGGACGAGCCTATTGCCGATCCCGCTTTTTTCGCTGCTCAGATTGTTGCTGAAATCGCCTCTGAAGAGGTTACCGTTATTCTTTCCGGAGCGGGTGCCGACGAGCTTTTCGCGGGTTACGGCCACTATAAACTCTCAAGACGCAACGCGCTTGCGGAATGGGTTTTACGTTCAGACATTCCGTTATCAAAACGGTTGCTCTCATCCGCGTTCACCGATGATACTCTTCGAGACCTCGCCGACTACAGCTCATCTCGCCTACCGTGGCACCTGCGCTGTACCTCGAATCTAACCTCAAACGACTATCGACAACTCGCCTCTGCGCTCGGCGTGGTTTCCTCGCCATTCTCTGTTTTCGAGAAAGCCTACATGGAAGCGACAATGGTCGGCCCATTAAACCAGCAGCTTTACTGTGACACGACACGTTATCTTCGATCCCAGCTATTACCACTAACAGACCGTACAACCATGGCGGCTTCTATTGAGGGAAGGGTTCCTTTCCTTGATCACAGGATCGTCGATTATGCCTTCAAAATAGACGGTCGATACAAAGTAGAGGGTGGCTGTACTAAAAAGATCCTTAAAGATCTAGCTCGCAAGATAGGACTTCCTCGAACGATCATCGAAAGAAGAAAACTAGGATTTCCCAATGCAGTTCAAGAGTGGTTCGGCGGTACCGCCTCAAAAACCTTGGTGTCTGTGCTACTGCATCCCTCTTCCTACTCGGGTGAACATCTAAGGCCATGGGTAATGGAAAAACTGCGAACGAAGAAATCGATTCAACATAACTGGAAGAGTCTATACGCCTTGTTTATTTTAAACATTTGGCACGAACTTTTAATAAAGCGGAAGCAATGGACCAAACCCAACTTTTCGTTGAATAATTTATTCGATATTTGAATACCTGATTACCCTTCTATTTATCGAATTTAAGAGTAGCCCAAAAAATTTCATTCATTATGTCTTTTACTGGAATATCTGTTATCGTCTTGACCTACAAAGGGAGAGCACAACTGGAGAATTGCCTCGCGTCCGTAGCTGAAGCTCTTCGGCACTCGGAAGATGAAATTATCGTTACTGAAGACGGCGAAGATTCCAAGACCTGCGAAATTATTCGCTCGATCAGCGAGCGCTTCCAGTCTCCGATAAAACATTTAACCCTTGCCGAGCCGGGTAGACGGCTTGCTACGTTGCGAAACCGTGGATTTCTCGCAGCGAAAAACGATATCATCCTTTTCATAGACCACGATATCTTGCTTCCTCTGTGCTTCTTGGATCAGCTCGCTCGCTATCATAAGCCAGCTTGGGTTACCGCCTGCCGACGTTTTTTCCTTAACGAGAAGTCTACCCAGATGATTCTTTCGTATCGGAGTCCACCTTCCAAAGCTTTCTCATTTTGTACGAAGTTTAACGCCATCGTCGGTCGGTGGGAGGGGTGGCGCTTCCTACTTCCTCTGCGAAAACGTTTACCCGGGGGGATACCTCAGTCGTGGAGGGGAGCCGCTGGTTTCGGAGTTGCAGTGTCCCGCCGGGACTTTGAAAACGTTGATGGATTCGATAGTCGCTACGATGGAGTTTTCGGTGCAGAAGATTGGGACTTATTCGCACGCCTCGAACATGTGGGAGTTAATTTTGGCTATCTACCTCGCAAAGCTACAGTCGCACACATGCACCATCCAAAGGCTGGTCACGCTTTGACGAATCGAAACTATCAATTTCTTGGGCAAGTCATCGCCACCCGCCGAACACAAGCAACCTCAGGGCTCTCGAAATTGGTTTAGCACTGACCATTTTCTCCGTAAAATAGTTAGTCTGTCAATCAGCTCGCTGGCTCATCACCTATTAAAAAACAGCGGGATATTAACTAACGGAGATACGTGCCTCCGTTCTCCAAGCCTCTTATTTCACCCCTTTACATTTTTCGTCATGGACTTCCACCGTCCCGCTGAAATACACATCCACGAAAAATATTCCGCCTGGGGCACTTTTTTCCACAACATTGTTTGCCCCCACTTGTAGGGAGCCTTCACACCCGTTATAATCGCGATTTGGAGATAAAATATATGGTTTTATTTAGAAGGTTACTTCGACCTTTCCTATCTTTGTTTAGAAGAATTTTAAGAATTGCAGAGATTCAACAGCAACTTCCCCCGAAACAGCGACTCCGCCAACTAACACTCCTCACATTTGGAAACACAATAATATACTCCACGATTGACTCAAAAACAGTAAAAGAAACATCCGTTATTTCCTACACTAATGGAGCTTGATCACGCCCATGCAATGCACCTCTTCACAATAATAATGACACCCTATTGGGGATGAGTGAACTTGGAAAAAAAGTCACTAACGGTTTAAAGTGGTCGGTGATCGAACGCACCTCCTTGCAATTCTTGCAGATTATTTTAGGGATTATTCTCGCTCGATTGCTCGTCCCTGGGGATTTCGGATTAATGGCAATGCTGGCGATTTTTTTAGTAGTCGCTACAAGCATAACTGATAGCGGGCTCAGTGCAGCCCTTGTACAAAAGAAAAACCTTTCCGAACACGACACGTCCACTATTTTCTATTTCAACATCTTGGTCGGAACGATATTCACAATCGTCATTATTTTGGTCGCACCGTACGTTTCGGAATTCTACGAAGAACCAAGGCTAACATTACTACTTCGAGTCTTAAGCCTGAATATTATATTCACTTCCTTGAATAATGTCCAGATTTGGCTTCTCAACAAGGCCCTCGATTTCAAGATCCAATTCCTATCGAAACTCGCGTCCTCGACGATCTCCGGCTTTACGGCTATCGTTTTCGCCCTACTTGGGTATGGTGTTTGGAGCCTAGTTGCCCATTCAATTTTAAATACTTTGTTGAATACGGCTTTTATATGGAAATTCAGTGCATGGCGGCCAACTCGGTCTTTTAGCTTAAATTCCCTGCGGGAACTATTTTCTTTCGGCTTCAATCTATTGCTTTGCGGTCAGCTAAACGCGATTTGCAACGAATTATATTATGCCGTTATTGGAAAACTTTTCTCTGTTCACCAACTCGGTTTCTTCTCAAGAGCCCGCCAAACAAGCGACATACCAATCGGGGTCATAAACAGCTTCATTTATCGGATAACTTTTCCAGCCTTTTCGATGATCCAGGATGATAGAATGAGACTGAAGCTCGCCCTGCGTAAGTCGGTTGCCAGCATCTCCTTCGTTAATTTTCCCACTATGATTGGATTGGCGATGGTTGCCCAGCCGACCATAACAATTCTACTGGGGAATCAATGGGATGAAACCGCTCCCCTGCTTCAACTCTTTTGCTTCGCTGGAATACTCCTCCCCGTTAATGGACTTCATGGAAGCGTTGTTTTGTCAACAGGGAACTCCAAGGCCAATCTCCATTATTCTCTCATAACAAATGCGCTACGCATTCTTTTTCTGAGTTTCACTTGGAGATGGGGTTTAGAATCTATTATTTGGGGGGAAATCGCCGTTTCTCTAATCTCTTATTTTCTCTTCGCCTACTGGTCGAAAAAAAATATCGGCTACCGAATCAAAGAGCAACTGTCGGATATCATCCCCTATCTAGCTGCGGCAACGTTGATGGGGGGGAGCACGTTCTTGGCCGGCTCTCTGCTTAACCATCCAAGCACTTATACATTACTTGCCGTTCAAGTGTTAGTCGGATTGTCCTCTTACCTCATTATTTGCACATTGTTCAGACCAGTTGCCTACACAGATGCCGTCAGCAAACTGTATCAGTACTTAAGACCCGATCGGACTCCTGATTTGTAGAATGTATCCACTATCCCAATATAAAAGACCTTATCTCGTAATCAGAAAAGAACCAGATTCAGTCTTGAAAATTTCGGGTAACTCATGATGGTCAACCTTCAAGGAAGCCGCACATAGCGAATGGAAACGATTTTAGTGTTGGCTCTAAATGAGGACGACGTGACGCTTTAAAGCGATTATTCGCTTATAATATCACTCCACCGACAGGCATTTTTCCGCATCCGACTCTCCGCTTTAACTTCTCGAACTTGGAGTCTAGGCAAAACTAGACAAACCCGCATTAGCTCTTTTCTGCCGATGCGGGTTTCTTCTGGTCAAGCATTTTGCCCTATATTGTAGGCAGCAGAGCGGCCCTGCTCACCGAGGCGACAACGGTCACGAGGACCTTCCCGTCACGCTTGAGAAGGCCGAACACGGGGATCTTGCCGGAGGCCCCTCGGCCCCGCTTGCCCCGCACCCTGCGGGCCCCGAAATAGGACTCGTCGACGTATATCTCGCCCGAAGGCCTCATCACTTCCTTGTATTGCCGTGACAATATATGCTCTCTAAAGGTATTGTAGTAGCGGTTCACGGTGTTGCGGCTTATCCCCGTCAGCCGAGCTGCTTTCGGCGCCGGAATGTCCTCGCAAAAGTGCATCAGAGTTTTTCTCCGCTTGTAATTCGATAACCCTTTATTCACCAGTAGCTAGCCATGAAAAACAATGTACCATGCTAGTCTAAAGCCAATCCTTTTAAGGGGCCGACTGGCCTGCTAGCTCTTCGACCAATCGCGAAAAACTAGCGTGGAATCCATCGCGGTTTCTACAGTATTGGACCCTTCCATTCTCCTGCATGCGTAGTATAGTAGAAATGTCTGCAGATAGACCCGCGCTTATCTTCAGTTCAAGGTCTTCTGCGCTTATGAAGTAACGAAAATCTTGCCTCTGTTTCTGCTTGGAGGAGACAGCGACTAAGTAACCCCATTCTTTTTGAACCAGCTCATTCATTGGGGGCGCATCAGTCGCAAACACAATAGCGCCGCAAGCAACTCCCTCCACAATCGTGTGTCCATAACCCTCCTGCTGCGATGGACATAAATGAAACAGACATTTATTTTGAATCTTTTTCAGGGTCTGATCTGGAAGGAAAGACGAATAAATCCTCACGTTTTGTAATTGCGTCAATCTGCGATAATCATCCTCGCTTAAAAATTCATTCAAATTCCGGCATACAACATGTAGCAAAGGCCACTCTGGGTGCTTCGACCACGTCTCGAGTATAATCTTTGTGCCCTTCCAAGGATTGTCGCCAGCAACATGAAAAAACTCTCTATGCTTATCGAGTGAGAAAGTTTCCGCCACTGGAGAGGTGAACCCTAGATAATAACTGCGCACGCCTGAACCATCGAAACGCCCATGGGTGTGTAGAGTCTTTGCGAAAACGAAGTCGATGAGTGCTATTTTTTCCATATCTTCGTCTGTGATCCATTCAAGGTTGGGAATCATACAATTATATTGCGCGAATACAAAATGCCGGGGGAACAGCCTCTCATTGTGGATATTCAGCAAAAAAATTGGGCGACGGAAAATGAAAACATACAAGCGTTGTACTAACTTGCGTAAATACAAAGTTCTAGATTCTAGTTTTATTTTTTTGCGATTCGAAAAAGGTACTCCGTGAACATAAAAACATATACCGCTCAATCTGCAGACCTCGGCGAGGACGTCCA
>NZNM01000097.1 GCA_002694885.1 Opitutaceae bacterium
CTTTGGCTCGTGAAGGGCATTGATGATGGGCTTGAGAAGGTCGTTTGGAAACGTATCGCTCAGGGGCTCAATCAGCCTTTAGGATTGGAGATCGTCGACGGAAAGATCCATGCTATCTGTAAAGACCAAATCGCCATTTTTCACGACCTCAATGGTGACGAGGAGATCGATTTCTTCGAGAATTTCTGCAACACCTTCCGTACGTCGGCGGGCGGACATGACTACAATACTGGATTGCAGCTAGACGCTGACGGGAACTTCTATTTCGCGACCAAGCACGACGGCGTGTACCGCATTTCTCCGGATGGTAAAACGGTGAGCATTTTGGCTGATGGGCTGCGAAATCCGAATGGTATCGGGGTGGCGCCGGATGGGCGCGTGTGGGTGACTCCTCAGGAAGGACAGTGGACTCCTGCATCGCAGATTTTCAATGTACAGCCAGGCGCTTTCTACGGTCACGATTACCATCGTCGGAATGAGCAGATCGAGCCAGCCACTGTCTACGTTCCGCGAGGCATTGATAACTCCACGGGAGGGCAATTGTACATTACGACCGATAAGTGGGGGCCTATGAAGGACCGGCTTATATCCTTCTCATTTGGGGCCAACTCCCACTACCTCGTGCTGGAGGATCTGAGCGGGCCCAAAGCTCAAGGCGCTATCGTCCCACTGGATGGAGATTTCATTTCAGGGATTCATCGTGGAAGAATCCACTCGATCGATGAGCAGGTCTATGTTGTGGGTACCCAGGGTTGGGGTACTTATTCACAAACACATGGCTCTTTTGAACGAGTTCGATATACGGAAAAGCCAGTCTATTACCCTATCGGCTTCCAAGTATTCCAGAATGGGATACGCGTAGACTTTGACCATCCGATCACCTCAGATGCTCCGGGATCGACCCTCAGAGTATTCGGCCAGCAATGGCAATACATCTACACGATGGGGTATGGGTCACCTGAGTTTTCCATACGCGATCCGGATCAGTTCGGCCATGATCCCTTGGAAGTCGCATCCACCCACGTGGTAGGCGATGGAAAATCCATCTTCGTCGAAATTCCTGAAATCGTTCCGGCAATGACCATCTATTTGCGCATGCATCTCGAGTTCGATGGGGGAGAGAGAGTGAAAACTGACCTGTTCGCCACCGCATTGCATCTCGGCGAAGCTTTCACTTCCTTTCCCAATCCTCGTGAAATCGTCAGTGGAAAGCCGCAAGAACTGGAGTTGATTATCAAGAGGCCGCCACCTGTGCCCGAGATTGAACCAGGAAGCCATGAGCCGGGACGACCTATCCACCTGAAGGCTTTAACTGGGCTCAAATACGACAAAACCCGCATCTCAGCTAGTCCTGGCGAACGGATTTCCCTTACCTTGGAAAACACGGATGTCATGCCCCACAATTGGGTTATGGTCCGCTACGAAGGCTACACCAACGTTGGAGAGAAAGCGGACCTTATGGTAAACGACCCCAGCGCTATCGAAAAGCAGTACATCCCTGAAGACCGAGACATTCTGCATCACACCCGTCTCCTCAATCCTGGAGAATCAACGACTATCCATTTCAACGCGCCGGTGGCTCCCGGGCACTATCCCTTTCTCTGCACCTTTCCTGGCCACTGGCAAGTGATGCGCGGGTACTTGATCGTCTATTAAGCCAGCCGGTTGAAGCGCGCCAACGCGCATGCGCGTCAACTTAACTAAAGATCGTGGAAATGAACGCGCTCCCGCTCAACGCATACGCGTCAATTTAACTAAAATATCTCGAAAATAAACGCGCCGGGACGTCGCGTTCCACCCACGAAACCGATGCAAAAAGGTGGAGCTCGACCTCCGGGCGAGCTTAAGTTGACGCCAATGCGCAATTGCGGGATGTCGAAAGCGGTTCGCCGCCTTGTCGCAGAGCCTGAGCGGAGTCGAAGGGCGCTGCTCCCGTTTCCGCCAGCACCACTCTATCAAACCTTTTGACATCTGGTATTATATCCAGAGCAAGAAAGGTGGAGCCCGGCCTTGGTTCGACGTGGCTCACCACCCTGAGCATGTCGATGGGTCGGACGGGCTTAGTTCCCAGCTCCCCTCCGTTTAGCGAGCTCCGGGATCTGGTCCTCACCCCAGCCGAATCGTTTGAAGTAAGTGGTGAGTCGCTGGTAAAGCCGATCCGCTAATTCGGGTTGGGCTTGAGCCAGGTTTCGACTTTCGCCGATGTCTTTTTTGAGATCGTAGAGAAAGATTTCTCCCGAGTCAGCGTCTTTGATCAGTTTTGTTGTTCCCTCTATGATCGCTAGGTCATGCCGATTGTTGGGCTTGGTATATTTGAATACAAGAAAAGGGTCCCTTCGGTCGATCGCTTCCTGTCCACCGCTTTGAAGATGAGCTAATAGAGATCCACCTTCCACCTTTGGAGGAACGTGTCTGGTACCGCCGATAATATCCAACAGGGTCGGAAAGAGGTCCGTGCCAACGACGGGAGCTTCTGAATGGATGTTTGATGGAATGCCAGGCCCGCGGACGATGAAGGGTACGCGGATGCCACCTTCGCTTACATGATATTTGTGGCTTCGTTGCGGGTAGGCTTTGTAGTAGCCGCGCTCATTGACGGGTTTATGGAAATCATGTTTGTCCTCGTAGCCGTTGTCCGCGGTATAGATCACGTAAGTATTGTCGCGAATTCCCAGCTCGTCGATCTTGTCGAGAACCCTGCCTACACCTGTATCCAGGTTTTCATTCATAGCAGCCCAGACCGGGTCTTTTTGATAGTGAGTCGCATCCTTGGCATACAGGGTTTTGTACTTTTCGATCGTTTCTGGAAGGGCTTGGTAGGCTAGGTGGTTGGCGTAGTGCAGGATTTGCAGATAGAAGGGGTTTCCCTCTTGAACTTGCTTTTCCATGAAGGTGTTCGCTTTCCGGGTTAGGCTGAAGATGAAGCGGGGGTCATTGGGGTCCGGTGAATCCGGATTGTTCCGTTCCTTGCCCCGCGGCGCCTCAGGGTCATGGCCTTCTCCGTATTCATCGACATCATACCCTAGCTCAGCTGGTTCCCAGGCCACATGCCATTTACCCATATGCGCGCAGACATAATCAGGGTCGGCAGCCTTGATCCGATTGGCTAAGGCTTCGGCAGGGCCCGCATCGATATCCTTTCCCAGGTTGTCCGCTCCCCAAATACCCAGGCTGGAAGGGCTTCGCCCAAACTGTATGGCGTAGCGAGTAGGCGAGCAAGTCGGGGCAGGCGCGTAGGCTTGCGAAAAACGCATCCCGTCGCGCGCCAATTCATCTAGATTCGGGGTGCGATAGTACTGACTTCCCGAGCCGGGTATGTCGGGATGGGCGCGTATGGACAACGAGTTCCAGCCTTGGTCGTCAGCAAGGATGAATACGAAATTCGGCTTCGTTTGCTCGCCCGAGACAGTTGCTGCGAGGATAACGCTGCTAAGCAAAATTGATAGGGCGCTTGCTGGCGGGTGGATTTTCATGGGCTGGCGTCAGTTTGAGGACAATCTAGAAGAATCGGTGGCGGGTTGAATGGCTGTACCATATCTGCGCTCCACGTAACTCGCGTATCGTGGTTGGAGCCATCGATGGGCCCATAGGCAAAACAAAACGCAGAGTATTAGGGTCGACGTAAACCAGTAACCGAACTGCGGACTGACGATTCCTTCCGAGTAGGCGAGACCTGGTTTGGAAAAGATAACAAAGGTCATGGTAGCGCAGGAGAGCAGCACGGCGCTGATCAGCATCGCAAATTTCCATGGCTTCATTTCGACTTTAGGATTATGAATCCGCTGGTAGGGCTCGCTATGCGGTTTCAAGACGGACCAGCCAACGAGAATAGCCGATTCAAGTAAAAATAGAATCGTGAATACATGCATCCAATGAATGGGAATCTCGTATCCGAAGCTCTCGAGTCCCCAGACAAGCGTGTAGTAGGTGGCAATGTGGAATACGATTACGAATTGGGCGGCTCGCGGAGGGATACGAAGCGAATTGGCGAATAGACCGAAGATTACAAGGCAGGCGATGGGAATAGCGATGAAGCCGGCAAATTTGTTGATGAAAATGAAGAGCCCATCCGGAGCGTTCACCAAGCTGGGAGCCATAAACAGGGTGATCATCGCGATGGCGACAGCGAATATTTTGGATACACGGATTAGTTGTATGTCGTCAGCCTCTTTGTCGAAAATCGGCTTGTACAGGTCGAAGGCGAACATGGTTGCCGCCGAATTGAGCAGGGAATTATAAGTTGAAAACACGGCTCCCAACAGAACGGCAATGAACAAGCCCAAAAGCGGTTTCGGTAGAGCCGCTTCAATCAAAGCAGGATAGGCCATATCGCTCGGGTTCAAGTCTGGGCCAAATAAATGGAAAGCGATGAGTCCTGGGAACATGGCCATGAACGGGATGAGCATCTTGAAAAAGCCCGCAAGCAACAGCCCTTTTTGCCCTTCTTTGAGGTTCGCGGCCCCCAGAGCGCGCTGAATGATGAACTGGTTGGTGCCCCAATAGAATACCGCCATCACCATGAGCCCGGTGAATACAGCGGATATGGGAATGGCGTCGAGCTCGTGCCCGGTACCGATCGCATTAAGCTTTTCGGCTCGCGTAGTAGTAATCTCGACCAACGCAGTCCCTATTCCGCCTCCCAGCTTTTCACCCAAAGCCATGAGTCCGAAGATTGGCAGCAAGCAACCAACTACCAGGAGACCGAAACCATTCAAAGTATCCGAGATGGCGACTGCCCGCAATCCACCTCCGATAGCGTAAATGGCTCCAATGATGCCGATTGTCCAAGTGACAATCCAGAGTGTCTGAGTTTGCGACCAACCTGTGGACGCTTGAATATCGAGGGCTTTCATTAGGGCGAGTGATCCGCCGTAGAGTACCGAGGGAGACCAGATGAAGATGTACCCGAACATGAGTAAGCAGCTAACGAGGCGGCCCGTGCCTTCGCCGTAGCGAGACTTCAGGAAGGTGGGCATTGTCGCGAAGGCGCCGCCGAGATACATGGGCAGGAAGAGGACGGCGAGAAGGATAATCCCCCGCACAGCCCAAACTTCCCAAGCGAGGGCCGTCATATTTCCGGCGTAGGTCAGCCCGTTTTGCCCGATTAGCTGCTCCGTGGATATATTGCTGAGCAAGAGTGAACCTCCTATGAAAAGGCCCGTTAAGCCGCGCCCGGCTAGAAAATAGCCACCGGCCGATGAAATGTGGCCTCGAGTCTTTCGCAAAGAATACCAGGCGACGAAAGCCATGAAGCCGATGCAGGTTGTGGCAGCAAGCATGATGGTTGTTCAGGTTCTTGGTGCTTCAATTAGAATGTCAGCCGGATTGGGGTTTTGGATGCTTGGTAGCGTATCTCCTTTTCGCCATGAACCGTCGACCTGCGTGCCAATGGAAACTTCGTTTGGACCTCTTTGGTTTCGTTGCAATAGGCTATTCAAAACATCGATTGCAGTGGCTCCCATGGTTTTGCGGTGCTGGTAGATTCCGCTAACGCCAGACCGGTCATCGGAAATATTGAGACTAACGTAGGCAATGTCTTCGGGAACCTCGATCCCCTCGGATTTAGCCGCTTCGAAAAAATAGTCACATCGGCTGATAACCGCCTGGGGTCGGTAGCGATGGAGCCAAGTGCGGATGGTGTCGGCTCTTTGCGATTTCCCGAGGTTCAATATTGGAATGGGGTCCAGACGGCTTTCGGTTTGCGATTGAGCGTAGATGTGAGCCGCCTCCCATTGATGGCTCGCTCGATCGGCCAGGTCGGATCTTACAACCAGTCCCATTCGCGTATAGCCCCGGCTACGGAGTTTCTCCCAGCAAAGGAGGTAATCCGAGTAATGGTTTTGCATAATGTGATGGAAGTGTGGATACCGTTTTGGTTTTTCAATCGTCACTACTGAAAAGGCATCCCAGTCTAGTTCAAAGGAATCTTCGTAGTCCTCGAACGGCGCGAGAATGATGCCTCGAATCCCTCGGGTTTTCAGGATTTGGCTAAATCTTTTTGGGGACAAGCCATCCTCGCCTGCCCATAAATGCTGCAGCGAGAATCCAAGTTCCAAGGCTCGACGCTTAGCTCCTTCTATAACTTCCTGAGCGCTTTGCAGTCGAGCCCAAGCATCGCGCTCTTTCCAATTGGAAATTAAACCGATAACCGAAAAATTGCTGCGTACGCGAAGATTGTTTCGGTGGGCGGCCAGGGCTGATAGTGCGGGGTCGGGCGTGTAGCGAAGCTGGTCGGCGATCTTCCGAACCCTTTCTTGGGTCGATTTCGGAATGGACGAATGATTTCGCAGGGCCATGGACACGGCAGCCACGCTTAGATCCGCTTTGCTGGCGATGTCCTTCAGCGTGGGGCGCTTGTAGTTCTGGGGCATAAGTGGAGGGTGCTGGTTGCGGAGTTTGCGATCAACCCTTATTTAACTGTTTCAGTGCGAGAGGCTTATTCTGCTTAGGGAGTTTAACATCGCTCCTGCGTCGCTGGATCGCCGACAAGTCGGCGCCAGGATCCGACTTCGTCGGGCAGGATTTTTAAAGCCTTTCGATAGTTGGATGCGTATTGGGCGGGTTCGAGTTATACGATCACCGATCGAGCTTAAAATTGATTGGATTGTACCTATGAGAAGCTAGGGCTGCTTGTCCTCAAGCAGCCGTGTTTGGTAGGAGAAGATTTTTATCGGCTGCTTGGGGACAAGCAGCCCTACCAGCCGTAGGTTTGATGCGGGATTGCTACTAAAACACGACTGGCGAGAAAAAGGCGACTACCACGATCACGAAACACGACAGCCCGATGAGGAAGCGTTTGTAGTTTTTCGATTCGGCGGGAGTCATTGTCAAGGAAGTGGAATCGACGGCGACAGTTTCCGCATTCTCCATATCTTTTTCCGTTCGCTGACCGTAGTTGCTCATCAGGTACATATTCGCGGCACAAGCGATAGTGACCCAAGGGGAGAGGTTGAGCTTGTTCTGGAGGAAGTAGGGGAGGTGTTCTTTGAGCCCGGAGAGCAGCGGAAGATTGAGGAGGCAGAAGGAAAAGAATCCAAGAACGACGCCAATGACTAAGGTCCAATAGGCAGCCCGTTCGGTGGACCTTCTATAGAAAAGCCCGAACATGACGGTAACGAATACTCCTGGCGACAGGAAGGCCCAGACGGCTAAGAGGTAGTCGAAAAGCCCTTTGAAGTTGCGAATGAAGGGGGCGATGAGCATGCAGGCGACCAAAAGAACGACCATGATTAGGCGGCCTTCTTTTAAGAGATCTTTTTCGGTGGCTCCCTTCTTAATCTTGGCGAAGAAGTCGTAAGTTAGGAGCGATCCACAAGCGCAAAGCCCGGAATCCACGCTCGACATGATAGCTGCCAACAGGCCGGCGAGACATAGCCCAAGCAGGCCGATCGGCATGACTTCAGTTAGCAGGCTGACGTAAGCATTGTCTCGGGCGATTAGTTCTTGTCCTTGAAAAAGCTGGGCAGCCACGACTCCAGGAGCGGCAATAAAGAAAAGAGCCAAGGTCTTGAGCACGCCGGCAAAGAGCGCGCCCATCTTGGCATGATAGAGGCTACCCGCGGAAAGGGCTCGCTGGATGTAGTCGTGATCCGTGCAATGTCCGTGAATTCCCAATACAAGGCCGCCGGTTAGCATGGGAAGCCAGCCGTAGGGGTGATCCCAAGGGCGATACAATGACCACATAGGTTGGCCTTCGCCGTCAAAGCTGTTGGTGAAGACGGCTTTGATGCCGCCGAGCTCGCCTATCCCGAAGTACAAGAGCAAGGCGCCGCCAAGCATCAGGACGATCATTTGCACGAAATCGCAGTAGATGACGGCCTTAAGGCCACCGAGCAGCGTGTAGGTTCCCGCTGCGATGCCGATCAGGAAAATGGCGCACCAATAAAGCAGCTCGGCGTTTTGCATTTCGTCCCAGCCGAGCAAGTGAGTAAGGACGAGAGCGCCGGCATAGAGAGCGGCGGCAATATTGGCCAGGATGATCATCATCAGATTGATGAAGGAGACAATCACCCGGCAGCGTCCGCCGTAGCGCTTCTCGAAAAATTCGGGAGAGGTCGCCAGACGCAACCCCATGTAGGTACGGATGAAAAGTGAGGCTAGCAGGATGAAGCAGAACGCCCCTACGATCTGAAATCCACCTGCGATGATGCCGACTGCAAAGGCTAGGCCCGCTTGCCCGACAAATTGCTGGCTAGAAATGTTTGTGGCGAAAAGCGAGGCCCCGATAAATGGCCATTTCATGGCCCGACCCGCCAGGAAGAACTCGGTTCCACCTTTGGCTTGTCGTCGAGAGATCCATAGGCCGAGGCTAATGATTCCAATGAAGTAACAAAGGATGACGAGGGAATCGATGACGCTGATTTTCACGAGAAGGGGAGGAAAGGGCTAAGGATTTGTTGACCACGAAAGAAACGAAACTGACGAAAGCTGCTCAATTCAATTGAAGATTTCGAGTCCTCTCATGGCTCAATAGTAGGCAATTGTTGAAATGCTTGGGCTAATTTTCAGGCTTAGGTTTCTACTTTGTTGGAATTCAAGCCCGTTATCCCTGTTGGGTCGGGCTCGAACTTGAGAAGAGGTTCGAATCGAGAATCGACGGGATGGTCCCGCTCGTTCCACTCAATCCCAACATCGCGCACCTTCACGCCCAAGACCCGTCTAAGCAATTCGAGCGTCAGTTCATTTTGAATTCGCTCGCAGGATGGATCGCCGAAGCGGTTGTCCAATTCCAGAGGATCTTCCGCGATATTGTAGAGTTCGCAACGATCATCGAAGTAGACGCTTAGTTTCCAATCCGCTTTGCGAACCATGGCCCCCGGACCCAAACTTGTGGGCAATATGGGGGCTTTGATTTTGAGGCCCTCGATGGGTTCTATGACAGTGGGCGCTCCGCCCCCCGCTTCGCATAGGATCGTTTCTTTTCCGGTATCGACGCCCTGGTCCAGGTCGGATACCCATGACTTACCAACCATTGTTGGGGGGATTTTGGCTCCAAGAGCCTCCAATATCGTGGGAGCGAGATCCACTTCCTCGCATAGCCCGGAAAACGTTTGCCCTTCCCAGCGGCCTTCCGGATGCCGGATGATTGCAGGGATTTTGGCAAGGCAGTCGTAGAAAACCGGCAGCTTGTGGGTCATACGATAATCGCCGAGTAGTTCGCCGTGATCGGAAAAGAAAACCACGAGCGTATTTTTCGATAACCCGGTTTCTTCGAGAAACTCCAACATCCTTCCGATGGAGTCGTCGACATAGCGAACTTGCCCCATGTAAGTCGCGATTGCGCTCCGCATATCCTCTTCGCTGCATGTGTCCATTTGGGAATGACGCCTCCAAACCTCGTTACGTTGTGGCTGTTGCTGGCGATCGTATTGACTGAAAGTTTCTGGGATCGCGACCTCCTCTGGGTCGAAAAGGCTCTTATGGGGCTCAGGGCAAGCGAAGGCCGGGTGGGGATCCTGATAGTTTACCCAGGCGAAGAACGGAGTCTCGCTTTCCCTCATGAATTGCATGGTTTCATCGGTCAGCTTAGCAGTCTGGTTGTATTCATGATCAGCCTCCATCTCGAAAGAACTGAATGCCTTCTCGTATTTTGGATGCTCATCGTAGTTGCCCAAGCATACTTCGTGGAAAGAATCCCAAACTTCGCCCAGCTTATCGTAGTTGAAGAGATGGTTTTTACCGAACATCCCGGTCCGATAGCCGCTTTGCTTTAGAGTGGTTACGAAGTTGGGAACACGCGAATCAACGGTGGACCAGTAGTTTCGGCAACCGTGTTCGCCGACGTAGGAACTGGTGGTGAAACTTATACGGCTGGGAGCGCAAAGAGGCGATTGACAGTAGCAATTCTCGAAACGGACGCCTTCGCGGCTGAGTCGATCGATATTTTTGGTAGCGATTTTCGGGTGCCCATAGCAACTGAGATAGTCGGATCTCAATTGATCCGGGGTAATGATAAGCAGATTCATCTAGGCAAAAACGTATGAGTCACGGATGCGATATGCTCTGGAGTGACCTTCCATGTCAATATGGCGGTAAGCTGAAACAATTAAGTTCCTTTTGTCTAATTTGACTTAACTGTTTCAGCAATAAATGTATTCGCTAATAAGGGATGGATGCTTAGAACCTTATCTCATTCGCATTCCGCGTTCGCAACCTATGTGTTGCAGCTACCCTCCTATAAACCCCAACATCAACTTGACGTTAAAGATTATAGCCTGGGCAAAGCGTTTTAGTCAACCCGAACTACATCTAACATGAAACAACTATTAACCTACACTAAATCTACAATAGCCTTTGGGCTAGCATATGCGGCTGTATCCGCTGTCTTCGGGCAGGGTGATGCGGCCTACACTCTCGATCCTTTCACGGTTCAGGCAACAGAGGGTTACACGGCGACGAATACGATTTCCGGGACGGGTTTGAGCACGCCTCTATCCGACGTGCCTATGGGTATAAACGTAATTACTTCGGACTTTTTAGAGGACAGTCATATCGGCGAGTTTACGCACGCCATGGACTACAATGCTTCCATCACTCAAACGGGTCGTAACGACAACGGTAATTCAGTCGCTGCAACGTTTGCTATCCGAGGCTACAGAAATAGCACCATGCTGACAGATGGCGTGTTAGGAGGGATGGTTTTACCGATGCAGATGATAGACCGCATCGAAGTCGTTAAAGGACCGAATACTCTATACGGTCAAGCGGAGCCCAGTGGCCTCATCAATGTAATCACTAAAAAACCCCGAGCAGAGGAGGGAGGAACGATTAGGGGAATTACAGGCAGCAACGAATGGTATCAGATAAAGCTGGATTACACGGTTCGTGCTATGGATGACAAACTTGGCCTGCGTATCATGACTGATAATAAGGAGACCAACGGTTGGAGATGGCTCGGGAACCGGGAATATCAATTTAAAGGTTTGTCGGGATCATACGAATTGGCGGAAACGACTGATTTCGACTTTCTTGTAGCTGAAAACCATGCAACTGGTTTTCCAACGCAGCGTGCTACTTGGTCGTTCGAGCGTATTCCGACAGATCTTAATGGAGACGGTGACCTCGATGATACCGTGGGAGGCGTAAAGGAATCAACGGCCCGATTCAACAATACCTTTCTCCCGCCAGAATACGTGTCCGCTACGGCTGATAACACGCTTGACCAGCAATATTATTGGATGTCCATGGGCATTAGGCACAGCTTTAGCGAGAATCATAATTTTCAGTACAAGTACAATTTTAATGAGCGTGATCACTTGATGTCGGCTAGAGAGTTTAACACTTTCAATCCAGATGGGAGCAATCCGGTTAACAACTATTCTAACGAATTCATTTCTCGTGACGAAGTACACACGCTCGCTGATATTATCGAATTCGGTACAGGCGATGTGAAACATCAATTACTCCTCGGGATACGTGAATCTGAGAGTATCAATAACATGGGCCGTGGAAATTATCGCTTGCGAGCAAGAAATGCTACTGAAAACGCTGCTCTGCGTGCTATCGAAGCAAGAACCGGAAAAAGATTTCGGGACGTGCTATACAAGTCTGATATTACAAGAGGCACTGCTATTTGGGAGGATGACGCACCTACGACAGAGGAGATATTCGCGTACGGCCAGCGAAGCAATCAGGCAGGTCGAAGCTTCCAAGAGATTACGACTATCTACGCGACGGACAACATCTACTTCAATAACGGGCAATCAAACGTTATCGTAGGTGTTCGTAACATCAACTTGGATCAAAGGAATGAAGCTCTCGGAGGTGCCACAACTAGCACGCTTTCAGGTAGTGATACGAACTTTCAATTTGGTGGCGTACACCGCATAAACCCAAATTTAAGTGTGTTTGCGAGTTGGGCCGATTCGTTCCGTCCTCAAAACAGAACTGATCCTAATACCGGAGAGCTCGTAGGCCCGCAAACCAGTGAGGCTATCGAAGTGGGACTCAAATTCGCTGATATGTATGATGGAAAACTCACTGGATCCGTTACTGCGTTTAGAATCGAACAAAATAATGTTTTCAGGAGCGATCACAATCCAGTAACCTTTGTAAACGACCAAGCGATAACCGACGATCTGAGTGAGGGATTAGAGTTCGAATTGTTTATCAATCCGGTTCCCCATTGGAATATCGTGGCCGCTTACAGCTATATCGATGCAAAGGTTGTCGGCGATGTGGCAACAGGATTGCCTCTTGAAGGGGCTACGCCTCACCGATTCACGCTGTTCAACAGCTACACTATTCAAGAAGGCCCTCTGGCTGGGGTTCGATTTGGAGGTGGATTGGTTTATGCCGATGGCCCTATTGCGCAGTTTGGTAATACTGCCAATAGGCTAGTTGTGGAGGATGGATATACGGTTTACGACCTATTCGCCCGATTCCCTGTTACCTTCGGAGAGCGCGACTGGACCGTTGGAATCAATATAGACAACGCGACGAACGAGTTTTTTGTACGCTCGCGTGCGGCGACAAATGAAGCTCGCCAAGCCCTGTTGTCGCTTTCCACCGAATTGTAATTAGCAGGTTTGTTTGAGTAATTGTTTTATTAAAAAAGCCCTCTCCCGGAATCGGGAGGGGGCTTTTCTTTTTTACCTTTTGGTAGGGAGGACCGCTAGCTCCTCCATTGGGTCGCCCAGATTGGCTCCCGAACCTAGAACAGGCATCTTGTCATACTGGGCGTAGTTTATGTAGGGCGACGACTGGCCTGATTCATTCGCTTTGGGTCTAATACCCCGAAGCTTGCTTTGTTGCTGTATTGGGTAGCGGGCCGACCTTCCCGCGACTGCGGGACCACTTAACGATGCAATCGTTCATCTAGTTTAAGTCAATGTGGGCGCTCGGAGATCGCCCGCTACCCTAAATGTCTCGAGGGCTTGCCCCGAGGATTCTTTGTCGAAAGGTAGGGAGGACAGGCTCAGTCCTACAAAAAATTCGATGGAAACGTTGATGAGCGGAGGACCGCTTGTCTAGCCGTAGCCTCGACGAAGGCTGAAGCCGGTCCTCCCTAGCTTTGGAGTATCCACTGGCCACCAA